>JAGVBM010000036.1 GCA_020059765.1 Bacillota bacterium | reverse complement strand
TCGAAAAATCGGAGCGGCTGTCTCTGATGGTCTCCCATTTTGCCGTAGTCCTTTCGAATCCTCCCGCCATTTGTTGACGATTTTGAGTCTAACAGACGGTCTTGTTCCCCCAAAAGGCTTATAACATATCTTGAAATAACTGTCTTATGGCCGCGTTCATTCCGTGATGGGCCTGAAAGGACGATTTCCTGCTGTCCGGCCGCCACCGCCCACTCAAAATACCGACGGTCTTCCCGTTCCTGTTCCCTCGCGTCAGGCACCTGCAGATCGGTTCCATCCGCCTCTCGCTTACATAAATCCCAGATCCAATGCGGATCGAACGAACGAGGCCAAGTATCCTCCACAAGACCCAGTACATACACATTTGAGAAGACAGCCCCATATATTTCATCCGGTTGACATACCCGAATGCCATTCTTTTCCCTCTCCATCGTAAATTGAGAACCCGCCAACCGGTCAAAAAACCACTTTACAAATCGCTGCAAGGAAATCTTTCGTTGACCATCCGTTACAAAAGCTGATGCAATTTCATGTCTTGTTCGTAAACAGTTCCGTATCCCTTCATACTCCAGGATTTGCAGAGCATTCAAGCGTGATCGGAGTGCCGCTTTTTGATCAAGTTCGACCAGATGAAGACCTTGGTCAAGGAAGTTCGACCACGTATCAGACAGAGATATGGATTGGAGCCATCTGTTGAATCGGTACAAAAACCGAATCCAATTGTTCGCGTACTCGCGGTGTTTCTCAACTTGATCGAAGTCCCCCTCGCCATTTAAATGTTCCAGGCGTTTTTCACTTCTCAGCACATATCCACGAAAAAGAGCTACCCAATTGTGAAATCCTGACCGGACTCCAGATTCCGCAATGCATGTACGCCCCCAAGCGTACTCTGACTCGGTTAGTCCCTTGATCGATGAATACAAAAGAATACTTTTTAATAAAGAAGTCCGCTCCCAATCATTCTGTTTCAGTTGCAACAACGACAATATTCTTTGGGCGACGGGCAGATGCAACAATGGAGTTGTTCTGTCTCCCTGCACAGATGATCCTTGTGCCCGAAGTTCCCTCTTGATCAATTGTGAATAATATGCATTGGGTGAAACAACCAAGGTGTCATTTTCTGATACACCCGACTTCAGTTGAATGACAATATCGGAAACCACAGAACGAACTTCTTCATACATGGTGGTGCCAGATATGGATTGTGTTTTGTCAGCTTTGGATGGCAGATCAGTTGGAACTGGAGTTAGCTGGATGCATGCGGGGGCCAACTTCATAATGCTTTCGAGGAAATGTTTCGCTCCCGGTGTGTCCGGAAAGAAACCTTCTATGACCACGATATCTGCCAATCGCTCCTGTAGATGATTCTCCGTCTCGAGCATCTCAACGGCAATTTGGAAGACTTGCTCAGGTTCTTTATAAGAAAACTCAGCTTGATGAACGTGCGTAAGGTAGGTTTCATAGACATTGCGTAACTCTTGCAAGACCGATTCTGTTACCGTTGACAAAAAGGGGCGCCACTTCTCCCCTCGTCCTTTTTCCATATCTTCAATCCACAAAGCCACCGATTTGTACATTCCTGTATGGTGCAGTCCCATTTGCAAGTGAGTCAACTTGCCTTCCGCTTCAAGCTTCAGCAGCACACTTTCCACTAAATCCTGTCGAATTCCCTGATCCATTCGGATATAGGCTTTCCCTTCCGCCTCGAGGATTTGGTCGGCCAGTTGGTTCAAGATTGTCCATCGGATTCCAATGTAGCCTCCGGTAACGTGGAGAAGCTGCTGTTTACGTTGTTGAATAAGCAAATGGTGACTTCCGATGTATAGCACTTGCTTTCGTTCATTGACCGCTTTGACAAGGATCCGGACAGCTTCTGTCTCAGTGAATATCATTGCAGTACCTCCTGAATTCACAATCCGCACATCGAAACCGTGACCAAGGATCGGGAAACGTTTCTTCCAACATCATTCGCCTGATCATGGATAAAGAATCTTTTACGTACTTTCGCATCGGATCAGTAATTTTTATGATGTTGTAGGTCTTCGTGGGAATTTGATAAACGATCCCTTCATCAACCGGTACTTGGAAATGCTCTTCCAACAGCATCGCGTAAGCAGCCAATTGATACTTGGCATTCGCAGCAACGCCTTTTTCCGTGTGTTTGAATTCCACCGGCAGGTAGTGGACAGCACCCTTCTTTTCGTATGTAATAACCAAATCAAGTTTGCCGTATAATCCAAGGGTTTCACTTTTTATTTGCAGGTGAAACAGCCTCTGTCCTTCTGTAAGTCCATAAGAACGGTAGCCTCGGCGGCGCTCCAATCTGTCCAGTTCCACATGTTCCTGAACACCGTGCTGCATCTTGTAGGTAATCGGTCTGGGCACCGGCATTACGTAGAAATAATAGGGAATCCGGGGACAATACAGGTACTGTTTTAAATCGGTAACGTTGAGTTCGAGCTGCTGAACGGGGCTCATAGATTTACTTGAATGAGACATTTTCGATCTCCTTTGCTTGTTTC
>JAGVBM010000128.1 GCA_020059765.1 Bacillota bacterium | reverse complement strand
GTTCCGCCAATCTTTCCAAACTTCAAAAGCGGAATCAGAAATTTCAATTTTCCGCCGAACGCGGCTAAAAGAACTCCAAGTCCGCCGAGGGTCTTCCACTTTCCGTTCTGTTTTCGCGATTCTGTCAAATCGTCTCATCCCTCCCCTTGCTTGACACCAAGTCTTCCAGGAATGACACCACTTTTTGATCCACCATCCCGGGCTGCAAAATTCGTTCATCAAAATTTTCGATTAGGTGGAACGACTTCAGAGCTTCGTAGAATTCCTCGTCGGATCGGTCGGCAGAGGATTTGAGATACCCCAATTGCCGCAGGAATCCTGTCAGATTGTGCTTCAATGACTCGTCAATCTTGCGAACATCCTCCGCTTGGGTCGGCAGAAAATACAGCTTGTGCAGTTCGTGAATCCGGATCAGTTCGGAAACGGGATCTGCATGGTCATCGACGCGCAAATCGATATAACGATCAGTATACCCTCCATAACCGCCGCCTTCCTTTACCACCAAAAGGGCGGCTGATTGTTTGCCTCGGCTGTCACCGCCAGCTTCTTGTCCGGCCAGCAGCGCCAGCAGCAATCGGTCCGCCAAAGAACCGTCTGCTGTTTGGAAAGTTTCAGCCATCTTTTTGACCGTTTCTGCACTTACCAATATATTTCCTTGACAGGCGAAATTTGGCCCTGCAATCCCACCCGCCCAAGAATAACAGTCTTGGCCCGAAAACGTTGCACTGTTGCCCCGCGCATCCACAATTCCCAATTGTCGAACTTCCCGGTCGGCATCCTTTTCTACCAATTGCTGCAACACTTCTTGTGCGGTCATTCCCTGCTCCAGCATATCCAATCCATCGATTCCATACTTGATGTTGACCCAGGATTGAGTCGCGATAGCCCCGACTCCGGCCTTTGCCCATGGAACCAAGGACCCCACCGCTAAAAATTTCGATGCTACCGCAATTCCCAACTCATTTGTAACCGGATCAAAACCCGCAATGGAAAACGTATTAACCCGCATCCCAATCTCCCCCAGTTATTAACGTAACATTTCCTAATCATATCAATCTTCAGAATGTTGGAGCGATAAGAAGAGCCACCCTAACAGGATCAGGTGGCATGCATGTTTTCTTGTCACTCCATCCATTCGGTATGGAAGGTGCCTTCCTTGTCGATACGTTGATAGGTATGCGCGCCAAAGTAGTCCCTTTGCGCTTGCAGCAGATTTGCAGGAAGTGTTGCTGATCGATAACTGTCATAATAGGTCAAACCGCTAGCCATAGCGGGTATCGGAATGCCATTGGTAACCGCGATGGCAACGACTTTCCGCCAATCGTTTTGGTACGATTCAATCACCTCTTTGAAATACGGGTCAAGCAGCAAATTTGGCAGTTCAGGGTTGCGATCGTACGCATCTTTAATATTTTGCAGAAAACGGGCACGGATAATGCAACCGCCTCGGAAGATCATCGCAATGCTTCCGTAGTTCAAGTTCCACCCATATTCTTCGGATGCAACTTTTAATTGGGCAAATCCTTGCGCGTAGGAGCAAATTTTGCTTGCATAGAGCGCCTTTCGAACGGACTCGATGAATTCTTGCTTTTCTCCTGTGAATTCCGCACGTTCCGGCCCTTTCAATATTTGGCTTGCCAGCAATCGCTCCTGCTTCATGGCTGAAAGGAAACGAGTGAATACCGATTCTGTAATGATGGACAGCGGTACACCCAAATCAAGTGCACTTTGACTGGTCCATTTCCCCGTCCCTTTTTGTCCGGCAGTGTCCAGAATCAGGTCTACCAACGGTTGGTTCGTTTCCGGATCGATTTTTGTAAAGATGTCGGCCGTGATCTCGATCAAGTAGCTGTCCAGTTCCCCTTCGTTCCATTCCGCAAATATCTCATGCAGTTCCTGTGCATTGAGACCAAACATATTTTTCAGCAAGAAGTAGGCCTCGCTGATTAATTGCATATCCCCGTATTCAATTCCGTTATGTACCATTTTCACATAGTGTCCGGATCCGTTCGGTCCGATATAGGTGCAGCAGGGGTCACCGTTCACTTTCGCAGCAATGCCTGTTAAGATCGATTCCACTTGCTCGTAGGCCGCTTTCTGTCCCCCGGGCATAATGGCAGGTCCTTTCAAAGCACCTTCTTCACCGCCGGAAACTCCAGCTCCGACGAAATGAATTCCTGCCGCTTCCAGTTCCTTGTTGCGGCGAATCGTATCCTCAAAGAAAGCATTGCCGCCGTCAATCAGAATATCCCCTTTTTGCAAATACGGCTTCAACTGTTCAATCGTGTCGTCTGTCGGCTGACCCGCTTTCACCATGATCAGGATCTTCCGGGGAATCTCGAGCGATTCGACGAATTCCTGTAAGCTGTACGTCCCAACAATGTTTCTGCCTGTGGCTTCTTTCAGCAACTCGTCCGTTTTCGCAGACGACCGGTTGTAAACGGCAACGCTGAATCCTTTACTTTCAATGTTGAGAGCCAAGTTTTTACCCATAACTGCCAGTCCGATAACACCGATTTGTTGTAACGGCATGATGCGTACCCACCTCAATCCAAGATTATGGAACAGATTTATGAGCCTGTCTGTCTCTTTGGTAATCAGTTCTTATTATAATGAGTTCTCAGCAAATTTGAAACCAAACCGCTCACATTCGGGAAGCCGATCATCCGGCTACCCTCCCATCGATTCTTGCCAGGTCTCTCTTTGTGTCTCCTGTTGCAAATTTGGGCGGGTCAACAAATACACCGTACCAATGATGCAAATTCCTCCGATCAACTCAAACAGATGAAATGGCACATTCAGCCAAAAGACGGATGCCAAAATCGCCGCGAGCGGTTCAGCACTGGACAGCAGACTTGCTTCAGTCGGGGTGATTCGGCGCAAACTTTCCATGAACAGATAAAATGGAATCAACGTTCCGAAAAGAATAATGAAGCCCGCATATACCCAATCGATAGAAGACCATTCCTGAAAGCGAATGTCCCAAGGGGGGCTGATGGCTGACAGTCCTAAACCGCCAACAATCATCCCCCATCCGACCACAGGCTTCACTCCGTAACGCTGAAACAAATCAACCGGAAACAACGTGTAAAAAGCTGCGGTAAAACCGGCCAAGATTCCCCAGAAGACAGCAGATCCCGGCACAGACAGGCGGTTTGCGGTTCCATTTGTCACCAGTAGAAAAATTCCGACCAGTGCCAGGAAAAAGGCCCCCATTTCTATATAACGTGGCCTCCTGCGATTCTTGACAGCCAGATAAATCATAATATAGATCGGACTCAAATATTGCAGCAAGGTGGCCATCGCGGCATTTCCGGTTTGAATGGCGGCAAAATAGGTATATTGTACACCGAGCATGCCGGCCAATCCAAAAACGATAATCCGTATACGATCCATCCTATCATGAAAAACTTTCCAGACAGATGATCTTCCCTCTTCGATTCCCCCCCAAACCAACAGCAGCAGGCCGGAAACCAGCAATCGAACCGTTACCATCCATCCGACCGGAACCTCCTCCTGTTGAAACAAGATCTGGGCAACCGTCCCCGAGATTCCCCACAGCGCAGCTCCCGTCACAACCATGACGATTCCCTGATACCGTTTCTTTAACGTAAATTCCATAATTAAGCCGTCCTTCGTTCAACATTATCTACGACATTGAATCAAAATGTGTGTTTATTATAGCGCATACGTTCGCGTATTTGAACAAAGGAATGTTTGATCATCCCCTATGCGATGCGTTCTGAAGAAGCCAGTCCCGATAATCTTTGACGACGGGGATCTTCCGGTCAATCCTCCCAGGCAAGTATTTCATCGCATGCGATGTATTGAACAGCACGACCCGATCTGTTCGTTCGAGGAAACCCCGCTCCAGTAATTGTGACAAAGCAGCCCAAGTGGCTGCTCCTTCAGGGGAAGACGAAATTCCCTGAGAACCAAGGACATGCTGCGCCGTCGAAATATCCTCTCGACTCACCGCCACTGCCGTACCGCCTGTTTCCAGCAAAATCGAAAGAATCAAACCTTCATCAGGAGGATTGGGGACTCGCATTCCAGTAGGAGATGCGGTCACTGCGGTCACCTTGTGCATTCCTTCCTCTTCTTCGGCAGATTCAATGTCTTTGTTCATTCCGTCAACGAGCGGTTGACAACCGGCTTCCTGGACACTAATTAAACGGGGCAATTCACCGTGAATGAATCCTAATTCTTTTAACTCTTTGAACGCTTTCCACATACCGATGATACCGGACCCACCGCCCGTCGGATATACAATGACATCGGGCATGTCCCAATTGAGTTGTTCAGCCACTTCCAATCCCATGGTTTTCTTTCCTTCCACCCGACCGGGTTCCCGTAAGGTTCCCACATGAAACCAACCCTGCTCCTCCATCCCGTCCGTAATGATGGCGGACGCATCATGGATGAACCCATCCACAAGGTACGTTTGTGCCCCGTACAACATGCATTCCTGCACGATCATGGTCGGCGTATCCTTAGGCAGAAACACAAATGCCTCCATCCCTGCGTATGCGGCATACGCCGCCAGCGATGAAGCAGCATTTCCGTTTGATGGAACGGCCAGTTTTTTATATCCTCTTTCGTTCAGAAGAGAGACTGCAACCGAGAAACCGCGTGCTTTGAAACTGCCTGTTGGATTCTGTTCCTCTCTTTTCAGCCACAACTCTCGAAGAGGCAGCTTGTTTTCCAAGGCACGCATCCGAATCAGCGGTGTCCATCCTTCTCCCAACGACACCCTGGCACCTTGTTCCCGTAACGGCAATATCTCATGATATCTCCATAAACTTGCGCTTCGCCCATATATTGTATCCTTGCTGAAAGATCGTCTGATTCTTTCCAAATCATATTCGACAAACAGGGTACCGCCGCAGTCACACCGGCCTTGCAAGGAATCGATTGACATTTTTTTCGAACAGCGGGTGCAGGTTAACCGAAGACTATCCATGTGACTCTCCCTTCTCCGAAATCTATCCTCTCCCCACGATATAAAAGACCAGGTGAAAATGGCACGGCATTCGCCTGCATGAAAGTATCCCAGTTTATTAAAGGATACAAATTTCATAAAAATAGGGTTATTGCCCAAACGAAAATGCACTCCTGCACATACATTGAACCGAGTACCGATTCTCAGAAAAAAGGAGAGACTTGGGATGCAACGCCTGATGTGCAAGGGAAAAATCCACCGGGCAACCGTGACTGAAGCAGATCTGGAATATATCGGAAGCATCACAATTGATTCTTTGTTAATGAAAGAAGCCAATATTCTGCCTTTTGAAATGGTGCAAGTGACCAGTTTGCGCAATGCAGC
>JAGVBM010000011.1 GCA_020059765.1 Bacillota bacterium | reverse complement strand
CGAGGAAATGGCGATTGTCACGGCGGATGACGCAACCTATCGACCGCTGCTGCACCGTGTGTTTCGGGACAACCGGATTGCGGTTTGCCTGTCTGACATTCAGAACTTGATTGAAACCCCCTTGGTACAGGATCTGATCAAGCGAATGGAACGAATCGTGCAGGAGAAGAAGACGGGCAACAGTGGCGACGCGGCCGATTTTCCGGAAAAAGCCGCTTATGCGGAGCACGCGCAAGCGGTTCGTGATTGGGCGGCCCGTGAGCGGTTGGCGGAACAACTCTATCAACGCGCTGCTCAATCAGGCGCTTACAGTTTGCAGGACCTGCGGCGGGACGTGCAGGCTTGGCAAACTTGCTTGGACTCGTTGGACAGCCTGTCCCGAGCGAAACGGCTGTACGGCGATCGGCAAGTGCGGTTCACCCGTTTCTGGTCCGAATGGAAAGAACTGATCCGGCAGGGCAAAGTGCAGGTGGATGCGGGAGCGGGAGTCGGAGTGCAGGTTTTTCGTCCGGCGGAAATGCGGGGGTTGTCCTATCGCGTGCTGTTTGTCTTGGGGTTGAACGAAGGACGTTACCCGAAGCAATTGGGGGAACACTGGCTGATCGAACGGCTGGAACGCGCGGCGTCGGACAAAGGGGCAGCGTTTCAACGCAAGGAACAGGTGGAGTTGCACAGACTGCTGTTCCGCTATGTGATTCAGTCAGCCGCGGATCGGCTCTATCTCGGATATCAAAGCCCGCAGGTCGATGAACGGAACCTGCCGTCTTCCTATTTGGAAGCGGTTATCCGGGCGGTGGACCCTGGGGATTGGAGAGAGCCCGTTCGTTTCCAGGGCGCCATGTCGCTGCTGCCGATTCCGGACGACTGGCAGGAAATCTCAAGTCCTCAGGAATGGCGGGAGCGCACCGCCCTCTGGATCGGCGGGGAATCGACCTTGCATGTGGGGCGTGAACCGGATTTGTTCACTGTCGCCCGATTCGAACGGGAGTTGGCTAGGGGAGATTGGCCTCGTTTGTTTGAACAGTTGGCGGTCGAGGCGGAGCGGAACGGGGGAGAACCCTCGCCGTTTGCCGGTCGTCTGCAGAATCCCGTCATACGGACAATTTTAGCGCAGCAGTACGGGCCCCAATTCGCTTGGAGTGTTTCGATGATAAACGAATACGCTGTGTGTCCCTTCAAGTTTTTCGCTGGCAAAGTGTTGCGGATCGAGGTGAAAGAAGCGCCGGAAGACGGGATTTCGGTGCAGGATCGGGGAATTTTTCTGCATGATTTGAACCAACGATTGCTGCTGACCTTGACAGAGGCGGAACAGGTCGGGGAACGGCAAGCGCGGACTGTGTTGGACAGGTATGACCTGATTTTTGAGGAGACCTGCCGGGATTGGGAAGACACGGAACTGGCCCGTTCCATCTATTGGCCGGCAGAAAAGGAACGGCTGCGCAAAGAAATGCGGATCTGGCTGGAGCGTGAACTGGAAAATTTGCTGCAATCCCGCATGCGTCCCCGCCATCTGGAATGGTCTTTCGGCAACCGTATGCAGGGGGAAGACCGGCAACCGGCCGACATCGCATCGACGGAACAGTTGATCTCGCTGCAGGTCGGTGACGAACCGATGGAATTTCGCGGGCGGATTGACCGGATCGATGTAACGGAAGACGGAACGGGATTTGCCATATATGATTACAAGACGAGCCTGACCCGCTACAAAGGGCTGCAAGACCTGCAAGACGGAACTAATTGGCAGTTGCCCGTTTATCTGGCAGCGTTTGTCCGCTGGAAACAGGAGCAAGGGGAGCAGTTGGAGCCGTTGGGCGGGGGTTTTCTCCGCATGTCGCCTGCGGCGGAGAAGAAACGAGGAATCTGGGCACAAGCGGCAAGCGATTGGGGCATTCGCGACACTAGAAAAACGGATCTCAGCGAAGACTTGTCCGCCGCATTGACGGAGGCGCTGGCACAAATCGCTCAACAGCGTGCCGATTTGCGGGATGGCATATTTGATGCCGAACCGAGGGTGGAATGCGATCCCCATTGCCAGTATGCGACGGTTTGTCGCTTCGATCTTGCGAAGAAGGGGCGAACGTCATGACATTGCAAGCAAGCAAGCAGCGAATTCGCAACCCGGAACCCAACCCGGCCCAGCTGCAAGCGATTGTCAATTTGCAGGATGACTTGCTGGTGGCGGCGGGAGCCGGTTCCGGAAAGACATGGGTATTGACGGAGCGATACATGGAGATGCTGGTTCACGATACCCGTCCGAGTCAAATTGTAGCAATCACCTTTACAGAACTGGCTGCCTCTGAAATGAAACGGAGAATTCGCTCGGCGGTCCAGCAATTGCTGGAGACAGTCGATCCATCGGCCAAGACCTATTGGCGGCAGGTGTACAGCGAACTGGATACGGCCATCGTGTCGACGATCCACGGTTTTTGCATGCGGCTGTTGAAAGAGCATCCGGTGGAGGCGGCCATCGATCCGCTGGCCGAAGTTCTGGAGCCTGATGAGGCCGGACGGCTGCTGGAACAAGCGGCGCATGAACTGTTGGAAGAAGCGATGCGGCACCGGTTTGAACAGCTGCAGCCTTTCTATCTCGCTTGGGGCGGCCGCCGCTGGATTCTGGAAACGCTGCTGCAAGCCTATGAATTGGTACGAACGTTCGAATACCCGATGGAACGGATCATCAGCGACACGGAACGATCCCTTGCTGACATACAAAACCGCATTCGCGATCTCACAGACCGGATCGATACGTTGGTGCGAAGCATCCTGCTGCCCGAATTGGGAACCGTTATAGGGAACAGCAAGAAAAAATTGCCCCAGTACGTGCCAAAGATGGAAGGCTGGATTCATCATTGGGAACAACGCTCGGCTTTGCTCCGTACTTGGGACGGTACGGCAGATGCGGAGATTCGGCAGATGCTGCGCGACCTGGTGAAAACCATGTGGGGCAAATACGGGACAGAATCGGTCAAGGAAGCCCATGAAGAAATCAAGTCAAGCCTCAATCAATTGATCCGTCTGGAAATCGCCCCCGACACCCTGAACCGCGTGCGGGTATTCGGGGAACTGATCGAGTCTCTGGCGGATCGCTACCAGCAAAAGAAAAAGGAACGGTACGCCCTTGACTTTCATGATTTGGAAGGACTGACCGCTCACATGCTGGAGACCCGCCCGGAAGTGGCGGAGTCCTATCGGAAACGGCTGCGGTTTATCATGATCGACGAGTTTCAGGATACCAACCGTCTGCAAAAATCGATCATTGACCGGATCGCCGGTCCTTCCGGAGAAGTGAAGCGCTTCTTGGTCGGGGACGGCAAACAGTCGATCTACAAGTTTCGCGGTGCAGACGTGGACGTGTTTCAAGAAGTGGAGGAAGAACATCGCTCCCTCCGCGAGGATCGGCTGATCGATATGGGAATCAACTTCCGCACGCAAGCGGGAATTATCAACTATATCAACGATTTTTTTGCCCAGTTGATGCAGGGCGGTTATTTGCGGCACGCCCGGCAAGTGCGGTTTGCGCCGCTGCAGGCGGCAAGAAATCCGGAGCATGGCCAGCCTTGTGTGGAAATTCTGGTGCATGCAGGAGAAGAAGAGGAAGATTCACGAGACGGGGAAGCGCAGCGGATCGCCTTGCGCATCCGGGAGTTGGTGGATCGGCAAGCCCCCTTGGTTTACCGGAAAGAAAAGGAGGCGGAGCGGGAAATGCCCCGTCCTGTCCAATACGGCGATATCGCCATCCTGTTTTCGGCGACAACCCATCTGCCTGTTTACGAACGGGCGCTGCAGCGCTACGGAATCCCTTATGCGATCGAAAAAGGGCGTCAATTTTACAAGAAACAAGAGATCACCGACCTGTTTGTGTGGCTGATGGCCCTTGCCGATCCGACAGACGAGGTGGCTTTGACAGCTCTGCTTCGCTCGCCGGTGTTCACTTTGTCGGACGAGACCCTCTTTTGGCTCGCGCAGGAAGGATCCATTCGTGAGAATCTGGAAAGATTTCGGCGGCAGGAACTGTCTTCTGAGCTATTGAAAGAGCGTCTGGGTGACGTCGAATACGCGAAAACAATCGACGCAGCCCAGCAATTGGCCGCCTGGCGGAAACGGTTTGCTGTGCGCCCTTTGCTTGACGGATTGCGGAGAATGCTTGAAGAAAGCGGTTATCCGCAGGTACTGTTGGCCCAGTTCGGCGGCGAACAGCGGTACGCCAATGTGTGCAAACTGCTGGAGATCGCCGATGAACTGCAGCGCGAGGAAGGATACGGACTGGAAGAGTTCGTGCAGCATCTGAAACGAATGCGTGAGGACGAAGTGCAGGAAACGGAAGCGCAGTTGGGCGGCGGTTCCGTTGCGGGCGGCGCTGTTCGTTTGATGACCGTCCATGCGTCGAAAGGGTTGGAGTTTCCCGTTGTGTTTTTGCCTGATCTGAAACGGAAAATGACAACGAATGACGCGGGACGCTGTCTGATTCGCCCGGGAATCGGCATGGGGCTGAAAGCGGAACGGTATGGCGATTCGGCGGATGACGGCAAATTGGATGTCCAGGGGGACGGTTTGTTCCTCTTGATGCGGGATCAGGAAAAAGAACGGGAAGAATTGGAAGAGCAGCGGAAATTGTACGTGGCCATGACCCGCGCCCGCGATTATCTGATTCTGTCAGTCAGCAAACCGAAAGTGGAGCAAGCTTCCTGGCAAAAATGGATTCTAACCCACCTGGCCTGCAAATTTGATGAACTTCCAGCCGGAACGATGGAAAAAGGGAATCCGGCAGAGGGCACCGGGTATCAACTGTTTATCAATCATGAACTGCCGATGATGCAAGAGGCGAGTGACAAGCCGCAAAAACCCTGGCAAATCTGGCGGGAACGATGGATGAAGCGGCCGCCGGACGAGTCGGCGAGCCGTCAGATTGATGGTTCGGATGCAACAGCCTCCGATCTGATGTTCCCGGTTGGAGATCCGGATTCCATACAGTTGCCGATGCTTTCCGCGTCTGCCTTTATGGCGTACCGCACTTGCGCAAGGCGCTTTTACTACCGGTATCTGTTCCAGCTTCCGGAACTGCGGAGAACAGGGCAGGACGCAGCGTTTGCTGGCGAACTGCTGCCGGATCTGGAAGAAAATGTGCCTGCCACGTTTCACGGGGACATCAGCACTCGAGCATCCGGGGAAGATGGACGCGGGATATTCATGAGCGAAGAAGGGAAGCGCGAACCGCTTCGCCGCCTGCACGCCGACGTACGGGGCACCCTGGTGCACGAATTATTCGAAACACTGCAGACACCGGAAGAAAAATCGGCCCTCATTCGGCACCATGTCCAATCGACGCCGGGATTGTCCGACGGGGAACGGAGCGTTCTTGCCGAGTATCTGGAACGAGTGACCGATCGCTATTTGAACAGCCCTTGGTTTCGGCCGGATTCCTTGCGGGAACAGTCTTTCTATTTCCGTATCGGATCGACTGCCGGAAGAACAGGCGGATCGACACTGCTGCACGGGTTTATCGACCTGATCCTTCCGGAGCCGGATGGATCCATCACCGTCGTAGACTTCAAGACGAACGAGATTCAGAGTGAGGAGCAGCTGGCGGAGCTGGCCGTGAAGTATACCGTGCAATTGCAGCTGTATGCGCTTGGGGCAGCGGCCGTTTTGCAAAAACCGGTGAAACGGGCCGTCCTCTTCTTTCTGGATACGGACCGGGCGGTGGACGTGGATGTGAGTCCGCAGGCTCTGGCGCAATTGGCAGACGAATTGCAGCAAACTTGCACAAGGCTGGAACAGGGGGTTACCATGGAAGCATATCCCATGACCGAACAACAAGCCGCTTGCAGGAAGTGCGGATATCGCGTCCTCTGCGGCAGAAACGAGGGCATTCTATGAATTTGAAGCGTATTCGGACGTTTCTTTTGGTGGTGAAACACCGGAACTTTTCGACAGTGGCTGAACTTCTGGATATCAGCCAACCGGCTGTCAGCAAACAGATCAAAACCTTGGAAGATGAACTGGGTGTGGTCCTGCTGCATCGGGATACCATCGAACCGACAGAGGCGGGTCGCCTGGTGTACCGAAAAGGGAAAGAGCTGCTGCATGCCTGGGATCAATTGGCCGATGAGTGTCAGGGGCTGCAAGGAGAACTAAGCGGTCTGCTGCGCATCGGGACAAGCACGATTCCCGGTTCCTATCTGGTGCCGGGAATGCTCCGGGAATTTCGGGAACGATATCCGCGCGTGGAAGTCCGCATCACCGTCCATGATTCTGACGATGTGCTGCGCATGCTGCGGGACGGATTGCTGGAAGTCGGGGTGGTTGGGAAAAAACCGGAAGATGAGCAATTGATCGGACATGTGATTGCCACCGACCGGCTGCTGCTGATTGGTCCGACAGACAGCGAAGAGATTGATGGGTTCGGTGACTTGAAGGGACTGCCTTTCGTGTTCCGGGAAGAAGGTTCCGGTACCTGGCAAGCGGTCAAAGAAAGCTTGCAGCAATGGGGCGGCTCTGTCACAGAATTGCATAATGTGGCGGAAGTGGACAGTACGGAAGCGGTCATTTCCCTGGTGGAAGCGGGACTTGGCTACTCGATCGTATCCGATCTGGCTGCCAGACCGGCAACACGCTACGGCCGGATTAAAGTCTTGGCTGAGTTGCCGGGAACAAGGAACTTTTATTTGACATATCCCGTATCCAAACAGCAACATCCTGCCATTATCGCGCTGGTCAGCTTGGCCACCGAATCATGAAAGGGGGATCGGACTTGCAGGCCTATAATCCGTATAAGCGATTCATCGTCTTGCTGGGAGTTCTCACCTTTTTGGGGATTGTCATTTTGTCCGGGACGTTCTCGATTCTCGTGCAGCGAAATATATTGGATGAAACGGTGCAAGTGACACAGGAAGGGATTTCGATCCATTTCAAAAAAGTGTTCGCCAATCTCTTCGCGGAGCAGCACGCGATGCACGGAGCAAATGGAATGAACAACGACATCTATTCGGAGCAGGGGAATCCGGCCGCAAAAGTGCTCTACGATACGCAATTGAATGTGGTTCGGCTGCACTTCGACCTTTATCGAATCGAGGAAAGCCAGTTTATCCTTCCCAGCGGAGAGATTCTGTTCAGCTATAACCGGGATGAGGTGGGCCAGCGTGTGCCCGTGCAGGGAGAGCTTCAGCAAGCTTTCGCCAACAAAGTGGTGTTTACCCGTCCCGCCCCGGAAATTTTGAAACTGTGGATTCCGATTCTCAATGAGGCGGGTCAGATCAAGGAAGTGGCGCTGGTCGAACGAAACATCAGCACCCAATTGCAGGCGATGCGGCAGATGCAACTGATCGGGACGCTATTGGTGGCGACAGTCTTTACTGTACTTTATTTCTCCCTGCGTCAGGTGTTTCTGCGTTCTACCCGAAAGATCAATCAGCAAAACCAGGAATTGGAACGGTTGCTGTCTGCCCTCGAAGATACCTATGACGCATCCCTGCATGCGTTGAGTGCCGCACTGGATTCCCGGGACAACGAAACCGAAGGTCATTCCATGCGTGTTACTTCCTATACAATCCATTTGGCGCGCCGGGCGGGGGTGCCCGAACAAGATTTGGTGCAAATTGCCCGTGGCGCCTTGCTGCATGATATTGGGAAAATCGGCATTCCCGATGCAATCCTGCGCAAACCGGGAGCGTTGACCGAAGGCGAGTGGGAGATTATGAAAACTCACGTCACTATCGGTTATGAGATGCTGCAGCCGATTGAATTTTTGCGGCCTGCTTTGCCGATTGTCCGGTCACACCATGAACGCTGGGACGGAAAAGGATACCCGATGGGGCTGCAAGGGGAAGAGATTCCGCTGCCGGCAAGGATTTTTGCAATTTGCGATACATATGACGCGATCACATCAGACCGTCCGTACCGGAAAGGAAAGAGTCATGAGGAGGCAATCGCCGAAATCGCGGCGCACAGCGGAACTCAGTTTGATCCGGCTATCGTCGTAGCGTTCCTTTCGATTCCGCAGGAGGCGTGGCTTCGTTCCGGACAGTTTGCGAAGGAACGGCACGAGCAAAAGATCACGATTCAAGATCTCCTGGAAGCGGAACGGACGGCGTGATTTGTGCCGTGAGTGGATATGCCCGAAATGCGCTACTCTCCATGATCGTGACTTGACCTCGTTAGAGGTGATTACCCAAGAATCCCCCACCTCACTAGCAACGCCGTAGGTGGGGGAGTGTTCAATTTCGTTTGAACAAGTTACCCAAATTCGAAATCGGGTACAGCAAGAACAAAATCCCCAAAAGAGACAAAAATGTTCGTACAGAACCGATGCTTCTGTTGGGCAAAAGAATCTCGATACCGAAGGGATGAAGGCCGATTCCAGTCCCATCGGGCACAACATTGCCCAAGCCAAATGCTTCGAGCAACAAATATATACCGACAATCGCATACAAGAGAGAGAAGAAGTTCGTTTGCTTCAAAAAGATACAACTCCTCAAGGTTGGACTTCCACCCAAAATTTGAACAATTTTACGCTGTTTCACAACAATATCACATTACTCTTCCTTTTTCCGTTGTATTCTCGTGCTTGCAAACTTTTGCCCTCGTAATTATCTAGTTTCTCATGAAAAAGTCCTGCATGAAAGGTTTCTTGACAAAAAAAGGAATTCCGTTTTCCAGTCCAGAATTGGTAAGTGACAAGCCAAAGCCGCCAAGGGCTGCAGTGGTAAACTTGGGCAAGCGCGGAAGGACGCCGGAAAGCGGAAGGGCTGAACATAAAGTGAGGTTGGACTGTATGCGTTCGTATGACGAGCCACGACAGCAGAATACTCCGCAAGGAGCCTTGT
>JAGVBM010000210.1 GCA_020059765.1 Bacillota bacterium | reverse complement strand
CAGACCCATCCGATCCCCTTTTTGCAATTGCCAAGAGTGGATCAAATGCTCCGCAACAAGATCGGTTCGCTGCCGCAGTTCTTGATAGGTGATGCGGAATTCTCCATATATCAAGGCAACCCGGTCAGGATGGGAGGTCGCCGTTTTGGCCAGCAATTGATACAGACTTTTGGGCCGATCGCGATAGACGGAGACAAGACCACCGAATGTCTCAACCTGTTCCATGGGACGATTCATGTCATTGGCCCTCCTATCGCGCTGTCCATCCGCCGTCGACATGCAGCACGTGCCCGGTCACATAACCGGACGCGTCAGAAGCGAGAAACACGACCGGTCCCGTCAGGTCCTGCAGCCTTCCGAGACGTCCAAGCGGAGTGCTGTCCACAATTTGCCGCAGCCGTTCGGGATCGTGCAGCCAGCCAGATGTCATCGGGGTTTCAATATACGCGGGAGCAATCGCATTCACCCGGATCCGATGCGGAGCCAGTTCGGTTGCCCAGACGCGTGTCAGTTGATTGATGCCGCCTTTGCTGGCTGCATATCCCGTTTGGTACGGCATCGCCACACTGCCAAATATCGAGGAAATATTGATGATCGATCCGCCGGCCGGAATCATCCTCTTGGCGACCTCCCGTCCGACCAGGAAGATCCCTTTCAAATTGACGGAAATCACTTGATCCCAGTCCGTTTCTTCATATTCGGACAACGGTTTGCGAATGTTCATGCCCGCATTGTTCAGCAAAACGTCGAGGCGCCCCATCTCTTGCAGAGCCCGTTCCACCATGGATTGAACCTGCTTTGCGTCGGACACATCGCACGGAATCGGAACGACACGGGTGCCGTATCGGGACAGCTCATGTGCCGCATTCTCAAGTTCTTCCCGATTGCGGCTGACAATCACAAGATCGGATCCGGCATTCGCCAATCCGGCCGCCATGCCCCATCCAATTCCCTTACTTCCCCCGGTAATCAAACTTACTTTGTCCTCGAGCGAGAAACTGGGAAACTCCATCATACGCTTGCATGCCCCCTTGCCTATCGTCATGGTGATTCTTCTGATACCTTGTAACAAGCAAGGATCATGCCAACAAAGGCGCCTCCGATGGAGGATGCGCAGATACGGTGACGGTTTACATCCTTACCCCGCCAAATCCCAATGCTGCCGAGGCAATTGTTGCGAACCTGCGCTACTTGGCGTTGATTCCATACTTCTTGGCTTTCCGTACAAAAGTGGATTGATCGATACCGATCACTCGTGCGGCACGCCGCATGCTTTGATGTTCCTGCAGCGCGTTTTCCAAAAATTTCTTTTCCGCTTCTTCCAAATATCGTTTCAGGCCCATGGGAGCAGCGAAACCTCCCGATTGCAGCATGGCGGGCGGGAGATCCGTTTCTTTGATAAACGTTTCATTTGCCGTCACCACCAATCGCTCCATCAAATTGGCGATTTCACGGACATTTCCTTCCCATTGATAGTCTTGGAAGACATGGATGACCTGCGGATCGATGCCTACGTTCCGCTGATGCTGGATGTTGTATTGATTCAGGAAATGATAGGCCAGTACCGGAATGTCCGCCTGCCGCTCGCGCAAAGGAGGAATCTGAATCGGCACCACATTCAGCCTGTAGTACAGGTCTGCACGAAACGTTTTTTCCTTGATCTTTTTGGAGAGATCTTGGTTCGTGGCGGAAATGACCCGTATATCAACTTTACGCGGTTTTGTCCCGCCGATCCGATAGAATTCATAATCCTGCAGGACACGAAGCAGCTTCGCCTGCAGTTCCAACGGCATGTCGCCGATTTCATCCAGGAATATCGTTCCGCCATCCGCGATTTCGAACAGGCCGGGTTTTCCCTCCCGGCGTGCACCGGTGAAAGAACCGCTCTCGTAGCCGAACAGTTCTGATTCGAGAAAGCCCGACGGGATGGCGGTGCAGTTGATTTTAACAAAGGGCTGTTTGGCACGCGGACTGTTTTTGTGAATCAAATTGGCAAACACTTCTTTGCCCACACCCGATTCGCCAAGCAGCAAAACTGTGGAATCGGTTTGCGCCACCCGCTTGACTTCTTTCACCACGTCCTTGATGCAGGGGCTGACGCTGATAACGGTCGGGCTCTCCTCCTGCAATTTGGACAGTTCCGCTTTGTTTGATTGAAGTTCTTCATATAATGCGGACAGTTCCGATATGTCACGCACATTCGTGACAACCCAGAGCAATTGACCATCCGTTGAAAAAACGGGATTGCCCGTCGCGAGAATCTCTTTTCCCGTTTCCACACGCTGCCGAATCGTATGTGACTGTCCTGTTTCCATCACTTGCAGTGTGACGGAGTGAGAAACGATTCCTTCTTCGACGACCTGTTTCATCGACTTGCCCAACAACCGCTGACGGGGAATACGGGTGATTCGCTCATAGGCACAATTGACGAATACGCCTACGCCCCGATGGTCCGCAATATAGATCCCGTCAAACAAAGATTCCAAAATCCATTCCATTTCTTTTGGAAACACGCCACGCCACCCACTTCTTCTTCTATGTTTCAATTTGCCTATTATCTTATCAGAATTTTTCGTTTATATGAATAAAATAAGCCTTCCTTATTTCAGGAAGGCCAGAAATTGTACAATTACGCCAGATAACGCAGTGCCAGTTCTCTGTAAAATCGAACTGCCTCCATATATTTCGCGATTTCCACATATTCGTTCGGCTGATGCGCCAGTTTCTCATCGCCGGGACCGTATACGATGACCGGCAAATCACCGCCGGATCCGGGTACAAAGACGGAAGCATCCGTAAAATAACGCACCCCGCCCGGTTGAAACTCCCGCGCAAACAATTCTTGACCCGCTGCCGCCGCCAATCCGACGATTTCTTGCTCCACCTGCGTGCGAACAGAGGGTTTGTCGTTCAGTACGGTCACTTCGTATCTCGCGTCCGACTGTTCCTCCAATCCGCTCATGATGGATTGAATGTCCGCCAGAATGGCTTGGTGATTCTGCCCCGGAACCGTCCGGATATCAATCTGCAAGCGGCAGGCATCAGGCACGACGTTGGTTTTTACACCGCCTGCAATCACGCTCAAATTCAGTGTCGGTTCGCCGAGCAGATGATCCCGTTCAAATTGAAACCGAAACTCTTCCCGCAGCGCGTTGATAAACCTATTGATGTGTTCGATCGCATTGCTGCCCTGTTCCGGCATCGAACCATGAGCCGTTTTGCCAAACGCTGTGACTTCAAGCCAGAGCGCCCCTTTATGAGCGACAAAAATTTCCCCGCTGCTCGGCTCGCCAATCACCATCGCACCTACTCCGTCCAGCAGCCCGTCTTTCACCATTGCATGGGCACCGAGGCAATCGACTTCTTCACCGGCCGTTGCGGCGAGGATCAGATCTCCCTGCAGTTCGGCTCCCGATTGGGCAATCTCCACAAGGGCCATGACCATTGCAGCCAACCCGCTTTTCATGTCGGACGCACCACGGCCGTAGATTTTCCCATCCTGTTCCATCGCTTCGTATGGATCAAACTCCCATGGAATGTCACCTGGCGGCACCGTATCCATATGTCCGCTGAACACAAGGCTCTTCTTCCTGCCGTTGCCGGGAATCCGCGCCACCACATTCGCCCGGTTGCGATCGAGCGTTTTCACCTCTGCCTCAATCCCATTGTGCTGCAGAACCGACGCGATCAACCTGGCGACCGGTTCTTCGTCTCCCGGCGGATTGACGCTTTTCAACCGCAGCATGTCTTTTAACAATTGGATGGCTTCCATGCACTTTCCTCCTGTTCTTCTCGCACGATCTCCTCCGCCAATTTCCGTTTGTCCTGCCATCGAATCAATCGCTGAATCACCACACGCTGCGCTTGCGGCGAACCGGCGCCGTGCATACATTCGACAATCGGCGTGGATCCGGTCATGTTTTCGATCAACCGGCCCATTTTGATTCGATCAATTGGATCCACATTCTCTCCCGTCTTGTAATACTTATGGATAAACGAAGCGACACGCGGGTTTTCCAGCTCTTGTTCGGAAGGGAGTGTGGCGATGAATCCGCCGGCAATGTCCTGCGCCAGTCGGGTCACTTCCGGGTAATAACGGGCCGTGTTGTACTTGGATGCATTGGCCAGCACGGGATCGACAAAGGCGGTTCCGCAGCCAAACGACGAGCAGTGATAGGAGCATGCCAGCGCACCGCTGTACATCGTTTCCACCAAATGCGCCATTTCTGCCAGCTTGTCTTTGACATGTCCGGCTTTTGCCACACCGTGCATATCTGCCACTGCTACCGCAGCACCGATTAAAACGTCCAGGTTGCCCGACTTGCAAGCCCCATAGTTTTGCCGATGATAGGAGGCGAACCGCTCCACCAACGTTCCCGCAAACTCTGTTTCTCCGCACATAAATACTCGTTCCCACGGTACAAACACATCATCGAAGATGATCATCGCTTCTCCGCCGACGACACCGTATGTGGGATTGCCCTGGTCGATTGTTCCTTCCCATTTGCGGCTGTCGTTCACCTGTCTGCCGAACACATAGATTAAACCGGGCGCATCTGCCGGGACCGCAAAGGAAACCGCATAATCGGCATCGGCCGGTGTCATGGCGGTACCGGGCATGACCAAGATCTGGTGCGAGTTGATCGCGCCGGTCTGGTGCATTTTCGCCCCTCGCACAATAATCCCTTCTTCCCTTTTTTCCACCACCCGTACGTACAGATCGGGATCATGCTGGTCGGAGGGGCGTTTGGAACGGTCTCCCTTCGGGTCTGTCATCGCTCCGTCCGTCATGTAATCATGGTCTTGCGTCTCAATCAGAAACGTTTTAAACCGTTCATGATAATCCGTCCCCAGTTTTTGATCCATCTCCCAAGTGACGGAATACAGGGTGATCAATCCATCCATTCCAACACACCGCTGAAAACAGGTCCCCGTGATTTGTCCGGCTGCCCGCAGCATCATCGCTTTTTTCACCAAGTCTTCCTGGTTCTGGGGAACATGCGTCCACCGGTTGATCTTGCGGCCCGTCAAATGAGAAGTGGCCGACGCAAGGTCGTTGTATTCCGGGTCGGTTGCCAGTCGATAAGTAACGGCTGCCGAGTTGATATGCGGACGCATGGCCGGATGATCCACCACATTCTCCACCCGCTGACCCATAAAATACACTTCCTTTTGCTGCAACCGCAGACTTTCAATGTATTCCTCCCCTGTCATCATTGCCCGCTCTCCCCTTCCTGTTGTTTGCCTGAAGCAAACTTTTGCAAAATGAATTATTGCAAGATGTGTGCCAAGCAAACAGTTCCGCATTCCGCCAATTTGCAGGGATTTTCACAGCCAAGATGATGCAGAAATGCAACTCCGATGCAATATTGCATCATTCGTTTGTCCACCCCTCAAAACCAAACGTTTGGTAGGTACATAGAATACATTCTATTTCGACGATTCGATGCAGTTTTACATCATAACCTCACGCAATGACACAGAACTGTCACCAAAAAAGTTGGCACAATTTTTGCTTCTCTCTGGAATAACTAGTCCTTAATGACGATAAGTCATTCCGTG
>JAGVBM010000115.1 GCA_020059765.1 Bacillota bacterium | reverse complement strand
GTCCTTACCCCAAATTTCTTCACCTCTGATCGAGAATCGGCCCATCCGCAATCGTCCTCATCGACGTTTAATAGGAATAATAGTAATCCTCACTCAAGTACTTCTCTTTTTGTTTGTTTAATACCACTCCCAAAATGTTGACATGCAGCTTTTTCAACTGTTGAATCGCTCTCTGTGCAGAAGCGCGCTTGGTCTTTTGCGCTTCCACCACAAAAATGCACCCGTCCGTCAACATCGCCAAAATGGACGCGTCAGGCACAATCATTGGCGAACTGTCCACCAGAATCATCTCGTAGCGGTCGGCCATTTTTTCCAAAAATTGCGTCATGGAAGGAGACTCTAACAATTCGACCGGGTTCATGGGGACAGGACCGGCAGTTACAATAGACAGATTGGCCATCACCTCTTCATGAACAACAGTCTCCAAATCGCATTCCCCCAGAAGATAGGAAGTCAATCCCGTTTCATTCGAAAGCACAAACGCTCGATGTACTCCGGGACGGCGAAGATCCGCGTCCACGTATAACGTTTTCATATTGGTTTGCGCCATCGCGATAGCCAGATTGATACACGTCAGCGATTTCCCTTCTCCCGCTCGCGTGCTCGTTACCAAGATCGATTTGAT
Organism: Bacillota bacterium; assembly: GCA_020059765.1. Taxonomy (GTDB): domain Bacteria; phylum Bacillota; class Bacilli; order Tumebacillales; family Effusibacillaceae; genus Effusibacillus. The sequence goes on along the minus strand of JAGVBM010000115.1, from coordinate 7,138 downwards.
ATCATTTTTCCGTTTCAGGAATTGAATATTGGTTCGAATGCCGCGATACGCGTCGGAGACAGGGGAATGAGGCTTTCGATTGGAAATCAATTTGAACCGGTATTCCCTTCTCGTATTCATATTTTTGCATGCACTCCCTCCGTTGCAGGATTCACTTGCTGATTTTTCTTTTTCGTTTTTGGTTGCCGTTTCATTCTTTCAATGATTGACACGGTGCCGATAACCGGAACTTCCAAATACTTTTCAATGTCCTGTTCCGTCCGCAACGTCGTATCGAAATGCGTGTACAAAAGCACTCCCCCAACCGACAAGGTCAATCCCAGGAAAAAGGAGACCGGGATATTCAGCCACAGCTTCGGCCATATCATTTTGTTTCCTGTTTCTTTAGCCGCTGCAAGGATGTAGACGTTTTCGACTTTCATCAATTTTGTGATTTCTTCTTGAAATACGGTGGCGACGGCATTGGCAATCTGAGCGGCTCGCTGCGGGTCGGGATCGGACACAAGCACGGAAATGACCTGCGTATTTTTGACGTTTTCAACCAATACCTGTTTCGACAGTTTCTCACTGTCCGATGAGCCTCCCAACCGCCGGACCACCGTATCCATGACAAGCGGACTCTTAATGACCACGCGATACGTATCGACCAGCATGAGATTGGATTCGATCTCGCTTTGTGACAGAACTGCCGTATCATTGGGACCTTTGGCTTGCGAACCGTTCACCAGAATATCTGTTTTCGCCTGATAAACAGGGGTCAGAAGAAAAGAACTGATAAGCCCGCCAAGGGCCGTCAGCAGAAAGGTAACGAACAGGATCGACCCGACATGTTTGCGAAGAGCATGGAAATATTCCCTCATTTCGGTGATCTCCGACATATTCGCAACTCCCTTAATTTGTTCGATTACAACCTAAATTTGCGATACTTTGTCACTGCTGCTTACGTTTTGGGACATGTGAAAGAATGCTGCAACAGAACTGTCATGCCGTTGTTCCATTTTGATTCCTCTAGAACTGTCTTTTCGGAAGATGACGTGAAAGGTTTGCAAGAGAATTTTCAGATCCAGCAAAAATGAATAGGATACGATATACAACAGATCAAACCGCAGTTTGTCCTCCACGGTCGAACTGTACTTCGCCATCACCTGCGCCAAACCTGTGATGCCCGGTTTCATCGTTAAACGATCCAGATAATTGGGAATGGTTTCCTGATACTGCCGGACAAAATGGAATCGCTCGGGACGCGGTCCGACAAGACTCATCTCCCCTTTCAGCACATTAAGCAACTGGGGAAGCTCATCAAACCGAGTGGCCCGTATCCATCTGCCGATCCGTGTGATTCGAGGGTCTTTCTCCAAGACAAGAACCGGTCCCGTGTATTGTTCCGCATTCTGCACCAAACTTCGAAACTTGTACATCCAGTAAGGTTTCCCGTTTAACCCGACTCGTTCTTGTTTATAAACGGCCGGACCTCGCGATGTGAGAGGAATCACCGCCCACAAGAACAACATCGTGGGGCTAAAAATCACCAGCAACAGAAGCGAGCCGACCACATCAAACATCCGTTTTAAAATGAGCGGCTTTTTATAACACGGCGGCGGTTGAATCGACAGCACCAATACATCGTCCAGCTGTCGTGGAATGGATTTCAAGAAATACATTTCGAGCAAATCCGGTATCACCAACACCTCTTTTCCCTTTATGGCACAAAGACGAATCAGATCGGTCTTGTCTTTTATGCGTTGACTGATCAGCACCACATCGGCCGTCTGGAGTTTTATCGGCAACTGTTCCCGTTCACTCGCCTCCAGCATGCCCTCCACTGCAAACCGATCGCGCATCGTTAGATGCAGCTTTTCCGCGTGATCGATACAATCGGCAATTGTTTCCCCAATGAGTAACACCCGCTGGCGGATGAAATCGTCCTTTCTCCGCATCTTGTACATCCTTTCATCCTGCAAAATCTTGTCGCTTGCAATCATTTCCCGCAAGAATCGTTTGTGCGTTTAAAAGGAATTGTCGGGCGGTCGCTCTGGAAGTCAATCTTTCCAACAATCGGAAAGCTTCCCGCAATTGCGGTTTTCGGTTGCTGCTATTGTGAGCGTCGCTGGCCAAGACGTGCACCAGATTATTCACAACCAGATGGCGAGCTGTTGTCTGCGCCCTTTTCCCCATTTTTCCTGCCAGACTGTCTGCAGTTACCTGTGCGATCGCCCCTTCCTTGATCCATTCACGCAACCGCTCAGGTTCCGCCTGCAAAATCCGGTTTCTTTCCGGATGAGCCAGAATCGGCATGATAGAGGCTGCCTTGAGTTCCCGAATCAGGTCGGTTACGAACAGTGGCACTTGCGAAGCAGGCAGTTCCAGCAGCACGTAACGCTTCGCATTGCAATAAGTGGCTGTCTTGGAGGTTTGCAGATTGTCGATCAGATCGACATGAATGCGAACTTCTGATCCCACATGAATGCGGAGGGGCAGATTTTCTTCCCGCAGTTTCCGCTGCAATCGTTCGACTGCTTCTGTCACACGCTCAGCGCTGTTTTGATACAGTCCGTTTTCCGTATGCGGCGTTGCGACAATATCCGTTATCCCATCCTGTATGGCGATCCGGGCCATTTCCAAAGCTTCGTCGTCACTCGACGGCCCGTCGTCAAACCAGGGCAAAATATGGCAGTGCAGATCAATCAAAGGATAATACTCCATTTGTCTCCCCCTCCTTCTACGCGAAACTTCCACATCTCCCGGATGGCGGAGTTTGCCATTCCTAAAGTTTCTCATTCTATTCAGAGTCCAAGCTCCATATGGTATTTTTAGAGACACCTGAATTAAAATTATGACTGGCATTAAAAAAGTAGAACAATTCACAGCTTGCATTGGAGGCGGAATTTTTGATTCCCTATCCGTTTGAAAGAGTCAGAGTGATGCAAAAAGAGAAAAACCTGGCCGTGGTTCTTGCGGGGGGAATGGGAGCCTTGGCCATTATCCGCGAACTGGGAAAACAAGGGGTTCCCATAGTGGGCATCGGGCAAGCCACTTATGCGATTCGTTCAAAATACTGCCTGTCTTTGCCCATTACGGACAATCAACAAATAGTAAGTTTTTTGCTGACTTTGCCAAAATTCGTTGACCATAAACCGGTCCTGTTTACCGACAATGACGGCTATCTCGAACTGTTGCAAAAAAATTGGCCGCAATTGTCATCGTTTTACGCGGCTCCGTTTCATTCCAACAATTTGCAGCTGACGGAAAAAAATTTGCTGGTTCGTTCGGCTGAACGAGTCGGCATCAAAACGCCCAAATCATGGTTGGGAGCCCAGCAGAAAGAAGTTTGCCAATTCCCCGTGCTCGTAAAACCGGTGAACAGGGATCAATTTTTTGCCGTGAGTGACAGCAAGCCTCAAAAAGGTTATGAATGCAAAAACCGGGAAGAACTTTTACATACGCTGCAATTGATGGAAGCCTGCTACATCGAGAGTGTAACGCAGCAAATTGTATCGGGCCGTGTGGAGAATCTGTTTTCAATAACTCTCTACCGAGACCCGCAGGGCAGAATCATGCACGGGTTTACCGTGCAAAAAATCCGTCAATACCCAATGGATTACGGGACTGCCACCGTGCATCTGGAATGCCGCCGGCCCCTACTGGAAGAGTACAGCGTCCGCTTGCTGGAATCGGTGAATTATGTCGGAATCGCAATGATTGAATACAAGTATTGTGAACAAGCGAAAGATTTCTATATTATCGAGGTAAACGGACGTTTTCCGCTGGAAACCGGCATCGTGCACAAATTGAAAAGCTTGTTTGTCTACCGAATCTATCTCAATCTGATCGGCAGACCCACAAGCGGCTTGCTGCAAGACCCGTCATTTCGCAGACCCGTCGTCTGGTTTTTTTTCCTGAATGACCTGCGCAATTTTCCCAAGACAGGCTGGCGATTCCTGCTTGATTATTTGCAGTATATGGTCAGATACAAACTTCAGGGCGCTGTCTGGAGCTGGTCAGATCCCTTGCCGCTGTTTTCTTACCTGAAGTTTTTGGCAAAGAAGTATTTGAAGTCCGGATCAGGTATCCAGTAGAAGACTTCGGCTTTCACCAGCGGATCCATCCCTGTTTCCGAATGTCCGGGAACTTGCAGGTATTTGATTTGATCCCCGGACATTCCTTGAAACAGCCAAGCAAGACTGATCAAATCGCTTTCTGTCAAATTCGTTTTCAGAAAATCGTCCTGCACTTGCCGAATCAGGCGCGGAAGTTTGGGAATATAAGTTGGCGTGAGCAGCTTTTGCACAACAGATCGCAACACTAACGCTTGATCTGCCTGACGGCCGAAATCGCCGTTTGCCAACGAATATCTTTCACGAACGAATTTCAGCGCCAGATTGCCATTGAAATGCTGCGTCCCGGCAGGAATCGTGATATTGTCCCAGGTTAAGCGAACCGGTGTTTGCACGGGAACATCAATCCCGCCGATCGTATCGATGAAATTTTGAAATCCTGCAAAATCTGTCTTGACGTAGTAATGAATGGGAATGTCAAGAAAACGGCTCACCGTTTGAATCACTAATTCCGTTCCGGAATCATTCCCACCCTTTTCCTGCCCGATGACATGGGCATGATTCAGTTTCGTGTATCCGACGCCGGGAATGTCAACCCGCGTATCCCTTGGCAGCGATAGGAGAGTGACACTTTTCGCAGCGGGGTTCACGTGGGCTGCCATAATGACGTCCGAGCGCGCCAACTCTCCTTCCCTTCCGTCGATTCCAAGCAGCAGGATATTGAAGGATTTGACGTGTTCCTGAACGGAACCTGTTTTCTCCTGAGCGGCGTTCGCATATTGCGTCGAATCCGGTTCGGCCAACACAGGCACTCGCGTGTTGTCAAAGTGGTGTTTCGGTTCATATTTCCAATATCCCCATGCCAGTCCTCCGCCGAGCGCCATGCAGAGCAAAAGCAGGACAACCATGATCCGTTTCGCCGTTGATTCAGCTGCTGCCATTTCATCCATCCCATTTCGCATACTCAACTCCTCTGATGTATATGAACCATGGAGTGCAAATAATCATCTGTCTGCTTCTGTATAAAAAAGGAATTGTCGAATCTCCGCAAACATGAGATGTTTATAGTACTATCCGAAAGTCAGGAGTTATGATCCGTGAACGAAATGCGCGATCCCTTTGACGGGACATTTGACAGTCTGGAAACCTTGGTGGATGCAATCAGCGACGTGCTGCAATGTCCGGTGACGCTGGAAGACGCCAATCACCGCCTGCTCGCCTACAGTTCCCACGACCCGCAGACCGATCCGGCGCGGATTGCGACCATTATCGGGCGGCGCGTGCCGGAAAAAGTTATCAACAGCTTGTGGCGGGACGGCGTGATTCAGCAGCTGATTTCCAGTGACGAGCCGGTGCGGATTCCCGCCATTCACGATGTCGGTCTCGGCAACCGGGTCGCCATTTCGATTCGAAAAAATGACCATGTGCTCGGCTACATCTGGGTATTGGAAGTGGAGAGCAAACTGACAGGCCTTGCCTTGCAGCAATTGAAAAAAGCGGCGCAAGCCGCCCGCACCAAACTGCTGCAATTGCAGGTTCACAAGCGCAAACAGCAGGAAGGGATTCAGGAGCTGTTTTGGAAACTGCTGACCGGTCTGCTCAAATCGCAATCGCAGATTCGAGAACATGCGGCGCAACTGCAGCTGTCCTTGCCCAGCGCCTATCAGATCATCGTTTTTCGGTTTGCCGAAGAGATCAACGAAACCTTGAACCCGCACATTCATTATTTGATCACCACCACCCAACGGGTACGAATCGTCTGTTCGGCGGCGGACCGGGATCAGTTGATCCTGTTGGCGGGACCTGTTGGCAAAACAGCCTCCAAACAGGACTTTGCCGATTTTATCCAGGATTTCATGCAGCGCATGGAGGATCGCTTTCAGGCGGCGCCTGTGACGGCGGGGGCCAGTGCCTTGATCGAGGGCGATTATACCAGAGTGGAAGCGAGCTTCCGGGAAGCCGTCGAGGTCATCCGCATCAAGAGCCAGTTTCCGGATGAGACGAGGACGATTTTCTATTCGGAAGATCTCGGGTTTTACCGCTACCTGCCCGGCATGCTGGAGCAAAAGCGGCTTCACAACATCGGCAATCCGCACCTCAATCGGCTGTGGGAATATGACCGGGAGCATCGCACCTGTATGCTGAAGACGCTGGAGGTCTATCTGACCCATGACTGCAACGTGAAAGATGCGGCGGATCACCTGCATATCCACGTCAACACGATGAACTATCGGCTGACGCGAATCTCCGAAATCGCCGGGATCGATTTGAAGAATACCGATCAGAAAATCTCCCTTTACCTGGATTTGAAGCTGGAAAGGATCGATTCGGATCGGATTTGTTAAATTTCACAAACGAGAACGATTCTTTTCTTTGTTCGCTACAATGTATAACATTCGGTGCTCTCTTATACTAAGATCAGACAGACATAAAAGGGGGAGCACACGATGATTATCGGTGTACCGAAGGAAATCAAGAACAATGAAAATCGCGTCGCCCTTACGCCCGCAGGCGTTGTGGCTTTTACCAAAGCAGGTCATGAAGTGTTGATCGAAACCAATGCCGGTCTTGGGAGCGGTTTCACAAATGAAGAATATGCGGCGGCAGGCGCCAAAATATTGGACAAAGCAGCCGATGTATGGGCGAAAGCCGCAATGGTGATGAAGGTAAAGGAGCCGCTGGCCTCCGAATACGGCTACTTCCGGGAAGGGCTGATATTGTTCACCTACCTGCATTTGGCAGCCGAGCCGGAACTGGCGCGCGCCTTGAAAGAAAAAGGCGTGACCGCCATTGCGTATGAAACGGTGGAAGTCAAACGCACACTGCCTTTGTTGACTCCGATGAGCGAAGTCGCCGGCCGGATGTCGGTGCAAATCGGCGCACAGTTTCTGGAAAAGCCCCATGGCGGCAAAGGCATTTTGCTCGGCGGCGTTCCCGGCGTGAAAGCGGGCAAAGTGACCGTCATCGGCGGCGGGGTGGTCGGTACCAACGCAGCGAAAATCGCCATCGGCCTCGGCGCCGACGTAACGATCCTCGACGTGAACCCGGATCGTCTGCGGCAGTTGGATGATATTTTCGGTTCG
>JAGVBM010000118.1 GCA_020059765.1 Bacillota bacterium | reverse complement strand
TCCCGCAAGGAAGTCTATACCAACAAACCACTACAGCGAGTGCAGTGGTTTTGCATAGCGGTGTATGTCGATCCCCCTTGCTAGGCACCAATCTTTGCTCTTGCCTGTAATGACCAGCGGTACGGAGGACAATTCCCGGATCGTCCGCACCCCAAGCATGGTCATGATGATTTTGAGATGTTCATGCCAAGTGTCAATGGCCTGGATGACACCCTCTGCTCCGGCTTCCGCATGCAATCGGAGAATGGGCCCCGCCACCCCCACCGCTTTGGCTCCCAGGATCATGGTCTTGACCATATCCAATGCATTGCGGATGCCTCCGGAAGCGATTACGTCAAAGGGATGTTTAATCAGTTGCAGCTCCAACAGGGATACGACAGTGGATTGTCCCCATCCGTACAGAAACGGATAATCATCTGAAGTCCGCCGTTGATTCTCAATCCGAATAAAATTGGTTCCGCCGCGTCCGCCGACATCAATCTGCGACACGCCAATCTCCATCAGCTGCCGATAGGTTTCGCTGCTCATCCCGAAACCGACTTCCTTCACTATCACCGGCACAGCCAAATGTCGAACCACTTGTTCGATCGATCGCAAGATTCCGCGGAAATCCCGATCCCCTTCCGGCATCACCAATTCTTGCGGCACATTTAAATGCAGCTGCAGCATATTGGCCTCGACCATTTCGACAGCTCGTTTGGCGTCCTCGACAGTGGTGTCTGCACCCAAATTGCCGATGATAACTCCCTCCGGGTTGACCGTTCTGACAATCCGATATGTTTCCGTCAATTGGGGATTCGACAGTGCGGCTCGCTGCGAGCCGACTGCCAATGCAACACCCGTTGTTTTTGCAGCTGCCGCCAGATCGCGATTGATTTCAATCGTCGAGATGGAGCCTCCTGTCATCGCGTTGATAAAAATCGGCGAACCAAATTTCAGTCCGCCGATTTGCGTATCCAGTTGACAGTTTTCCATTGCCGACTCCGGCAAGGAGCGGTGTACAACGTGCAAGTCGTCAAAATCGCCAGTCTCATCTCTGGTTGTGGACAATGCAAATTTAATGTGATCTAACTTTCGATCTTCCCTGGACACATCCCAACCTCTTTCCGCTATTGATTTTTAAAGAGGTCTCCAAACATATCCCCTAGCGTCACGCCGGTTCCCTGATTGGTTTGTTGTTTCTCCACGTATTTATCAACTTCCTGTCGGCGAGAATCCCCTTCCACTTCCCGGATCGACAAGGAAACACGTTTTTCTCCTTCGTTTACGTCCAACACCTTCACTTTCACTTCTTGCCCCACCTCAAGAACTTCTTGCGGAGATGCAATATGTTTGTTGGAGATTTGCGAAATATGAACCAACCCTTCCACTCCTGGTTGCAGTTCGACGAACGCGCCAAATGAGACGAGTCGTTTCACAATTCCTGTTACCACATCACCGGTTTTGAATTTAGCGGAAACCCCGCTCCACGGACCTGGTGCCGCTTCCTTGATCGACAGGGAAATACGGCCTTGCTCAGGGACGACTTTCAAAACTTTTACTTTTACTTGATCTCCTTCTTGCACGACTTCGGCCGGATTCTCAACTCGGTGCCAAGCCATTTCGGAAATGTGCACCAAACCATCCACGCCGCCCAAATCGACAAACACGCCGAAATCGGTGATACGGCGAACCGTCCCTGAACGAACTTCACCGGATTGAATCGAATGAATCAGCTCCTGCTTCTGCTTTTCCGCCTCTACGTCCAATACGGCACGGTGGGATAAGATCACTTTGTTGTCATTTTTGTTTAATTCCACAACCTTGACTCGCAACGTCCGTCCCTTATAATCACCGAAGTCTTCGACAAAATGACGTTCCACCAGGGATGCCGGGATAAAACCGCGAACCCCGACGTCGGCGACCAGGCCGCCTTTGACAATATCGGCAATTTTGACGTCAAACGCATCGTTGTTGTCGAGATGTTGTTGCAGCACATCCCAAGCTTTGGCCGAATCAACCGCTTTTTTGGAGAGAATGATCTTTCCTTCATCATCGTTGATGCGCAGCACTTTCAATTCGATCTCTTCGCCGACAGCAACAACATCTGCCGCGTTGTCGACCCGCAGCGACGACAATTCGCCGATCGGGATAACCCCGTCATATTTATAGCCAAGGTCTACGACCGCTTGGCCATCTTCAATCTTTGTAATGGTTCCCTTTACGATATCTCCTTGTTGTACAGTAAATACTTCAGTCATGTCCTTCATTTCTTCCACCATTGACCACTACCTCCCAAAACTTATCACTGGAAATAATTTATTGGCAGGGATGAAGCTCACCCACTCCAATCAACGCACATGCCGACAACTACAGGTAGTATGCAGAAAGACTTACTTCCCCATACTCTGCTTGCTCAATCTGCGGATATGCTCCATAATCAGCGTACTCACTTCCGCCAGAACGGCAGAATTCGATTTCATGTTCCGGTAAGCACTGAGATCAATCGGCGCTCCGTAGACGATGCGGGTTTTGCGGAATAAACGATAAGGACCCAGAATGGCAACCGGTATTACAACAGCTTGACTGCGCACAGCAAAAAAAGCGGCACCTTTCTTTCCTTCTTCAATCATTCCTGAATGAATGCGGGTTCCTTCCGGAAAAATGCCGACAATCCCGCCCTGTTTCAAAACGTCCAACGTAAGACTCAGCGCTTTTCGATCACCGGCGCCCCGTTTTACCGGAATGGCACCCACTGCGCGGATAATGGCTCCCAGCAACGGGATACGAAATAATTCCTCTTTTGCAAAGAAAGAAACTTTGCGTTCCAACCAAATTCCGATCGCCGGCGGATCAAGCAAGCTGATGTGATTGGCACAAAGCAGCACCGGACCATCTTTCGGTATATGGTGCTCCCCTTCGATTTTCAGCGGAAATAAGAGGGAATACATGACCTGCAGTAAACTTCTGACAAATACATATATCATCATACTCTTCTCCCTATTGATTCGTGCCTAGAAAATCTTTGCAAACGCCGAGGATCCTCTCTGCAACCTCAGCAGCCGTCTGACCGGTCGTGTCGATCAAATGAGCATCTTCCGCCTGCCGGAGCGGGGCGACATCTCGGGAACTGTCCAGTTCATCCCGTCTGGCAATGCTTGTTTCCAATTCGTCCTGAGAGAGATAGATCCCCTTGTTTTCCATTTCCAGCTTTCTTCGTTTTGCCCGTTCTTGCAAGGATGCAGTTAAAAAAATCTTGACCTCGGCATCGGGGATCACGTGCGTTCCAATATCCCGTCCATCCATGACAACCCCTTGTCGATTCGCAATTCTTTGCTGTAATTTTACCATTTCTGCACGAACTCCGCGAATGGCCGCCACCTGCGAAACCCGTTCGGTTACTTCTGGTGAGCGAATCTGTTCCGTTGCGATCTCTCCGTCCACCAACACGCTTTGCTGTTCATGGTTAGCGATAAAAGCAATATCCAAGCGAGACGCCAGTTCGGTTACCTTGTCTTCTTCATCCAAGCTCATTCCTAACTGAAGAGCTTTCCAGGTAACCGCTCTGTACATGGCTCCCGTATCTATGTAAGGCAATGCAAGTTCCTTGGCCACCAACTTTGCTGCGGTACTCTTTCCTGCTCCAGCCGGTCCGTCGATTGCAACCCGTAATTGTTTCATTCATGCATCCTCCTGCGGCAAAGCTCCGATGTAAAAGAAAGAGCAGGCAGTGCCTGCTCAAATAAATACTATCATAAGGCGAAGTTGTATGGCAAGATGATTCAGTCTTGGACAAGAATGGGCTTTAGAACTGCCGCATGAGTCTGACTGCTTTCCACCAGAATCCCCGGAGTCGGATACGTTATGCTCGGGTCATTGTGATCGATCTCAAAACGGTAAATCCCTTCTAGAGAAGAAGTGTCAATTTCAACGATTTCATTTTTTTTGACTTTGATCCTTACACCGTTGGGGAGTATCTGTGCCACCGGTACTCCGTTAATTTTTACCCAGGCGGTAATCGGTTTGTCTGTCAACGAACGAATCGTGATCTCCTTTTCCGCTGTCGAAGTGCCCGAATCCGTCTTGTCTGAGGAAATTTGCTGACCTTCCAGCCGATCCGCAGCCGACAGTACACTTCGAATTTCGGGGACGGATAGAACGATCTGGCTGATCACGATCCCGGCAAATCCAACCATGGCGACACGAAACAACATCCGTTCCAGCTTGCTGGACAATATCAGAAATCGTTCTTCATAGGATTGTGGGCGCCGATATTCCATTGTACCACCTCGCTTATTCCCATCCTATGCTTGTTCAAGTCGTTTCATACGACCGCTTATATTTGTTTCAGTTTTTCAACTTTTTCCTCGTCCCCGTTTTGCGCGTTAATATAGATTTTGTAAGTATCGTCATCCATAGTGCCGATAAACTCGTAAGTCAGTACTTCTTTGCCCAAGTCATTTTCGATCAACGCCAAGTTTTGTTCTTGGATCTGGGTGTGGGGGGACACATATTTTCGCGCCTGTTTCACTGTCAACTCAGGTTTCTGCAAAGTGCGCTTCTTATGATGGAAGAGATAATCCTGTCCGTTAAATCCGGTCACGGTTCCGTTATCCAGTGCAACTTTTAGCGTGACCGTATCCGGGTAGATGATCACGTCGTCCTGTTTGGCAGAAAACGTATAGATTCCCGTGTTGTCGTACTGTTCGGCCTTTAATAATGACAGGTCTTTGTAACCGTGAGCCGTCAGCCACTGTTCGCCTTTTTCCTGCCCCGCAACCATATCCATTGCAGCCTCTTTCACTTCCCGATCGTTAACCAGCCATGTGACATATCCGCCTTTGACAGTCATGCCCAGATAGTATTTTTGATTGTCAGGCTCCTGCACGGTAATCGAATAGGCTGGATAGGGCATGCCCTGGCCATTTTTCTGAACCGTGATGCCAGTTGTATCCGCCTTCCCCAGAAAAGCGGCTGTCTTCTTGGCTGCCTCTTCGACAGATGCGTCAGTTCCGGAAACATTGTTGATATGTGGTTTCATGCGCGTTTTGACCGCATTTAACGTATCGGACTGGATTTCGGGGAACCCGGACACTTTTTTCTCCATGGCTTTGAATCCGTCCACAATCTGGTTATCCGTCTTTTTCCGCGTTTGTGAGAGCGCGAGTTCCGCATCCATCCAACGCAGATTTTGATCCAATACGTCGGCTTGCAAAGCTTGCAGATCCTGCTCAATCTCTTTTGACTCATTATACAGACTTTGCAGAGTTTTCCATTCCTCGTTGCTCAAGGGCTCTTTTTTCTGATCCCGGATCGCCACCCGGTAAGAGAATTCACCGATATCCCGCAAAAACTCTTGTGTTCGGTTAAAGGGCATCAGACTCAGCGGCAGCTGCCCGACATCAGACTGTGTCGTATACGAAACTCTCCAAACATTGGACAGACAAGGGGTCAATTGACGTTGTGTATTGACCGCCAACGCTTTGCCCAATTCATCCTGCAACAGACTCATATTGGAGGAAAGATCGTGAAACGCCCTTTGATACTGGTTCTCTGCTTTTAACAGGAGCGCTTGCTTTTGCCGGTGCTCCCTGTATCCCCAAAACCCGGTGACCACAAGCGCGACAACCGCCACGATCGTCAAAATTCTTTTAATCATAATCATCCTCCTCGAACGTTACGCTGCTTAACGACAGAAAATATGTTTCCCGATCTTTTTGATTTGGGGACGTGACCAAATCCACTTGGAAGTCGCTGTTTCCGGATTAAAATAATAGATCGCCCCACCGGAAGGATCCCATCCGTTCAGCGCGTCCCGCACCGCTTTCTTGGCTGTCTCATTCGGAGTCAGCCAGATTTGTCCATCGGCGACGGCTGTAAACGCACCCGGCTGAAAAATGATGCCCGAAATGGAATTCGGAAACTGGGAATGTTCCAAACGATTAAAAATGACACCTGCGACGGCCACTTGACCAATGTAAGGTTCACCCCTTGATTCTCCGTATACAGCATTGGCCAGCAGCTTGAGATCATTTGCGGAAAGTCGACTGGACGAATGAACCACTGGGGCCGGGGTCGGGTTGGCTTTCCCGCCGGAAGTGCCTCCCGACTTCCACGGATTGTAGTTTCTCGTGGCGCGAACCAGTTTTTCTCGGGTTTTGACTCCTACTTTCCCGTCAACTCGCAGTCCGAATTTATACTGAAAGTTGCGGACCGCCCAATAAGTGCGCCACCCAAAAATCCCGTCAATTTTCCCTTTGTAAAAACCGATTAATTGCAGTCGACCCTGCAGTTCCCGAACATCAATGCCCGTGCTGCCTTTCACGAGGATTCTGCTGGTAAAGGTCGGCGCTGCATGCTTTTCAAATGTGGTCGGATTTGCATGCAAAGTTGCAAAGGCCATCAGTAACGATAATCCCGCTGCCATTAAACTCCATCTTACCCTCATGTGTGCCCCCTCCTACGGAGAATGTATCAATTGTATTTTGAGGAAGGCAGCGGCAGTTTATGCCCAAATTTGGATGGAAAAAAAAAGCAGGAGCTTTTGGCTCCTGTCAGAGATGAAATCAGCGAAGAGTTTCGATCTTGAAGTCTTTCTCGTTGTCGCACAAACAGCGTTTGAAGCCTGTTTCCACTTGTCCTTTGTGGCCTTGCGAACCACGCAGAATGAAACTTTCTCCGCATTGGGTGCAGCGAATATGCACTTTTACCCGATTGTTTCCTATAGCGGCATCATCTCCCTGCAATGTTGAACCAACAACCTCTCGCATAGGATGTCCCCTTTCATCAAACTCCATAGGCTCATTATCGACCGCCATATTTGGAATTCATACCTGAATTGTCAATATTTCGGCTTAAACGGAGATCGTTCTTGGGCAGTTCGCATCTTGCGCAGACCGATCACCCATAATCCTGCCATAAAAGGCAAAATTCCGATTCCCCAAATATAATGATGGCTTGCTAAAATCAGATCGTATGCGGCATGCAGCAACCAAGCGTAGAGCAATGCCTTGGCCCATGTGACGGTTTTGCTCCGGCCTCGCTCAAATTTGGCGCGTGCCGCGTAGTACCCCATGATCACACCAAACAGCGCATGGCCCGGTACGGGCAAAAACGCACGAATTGCAGCCGTCTCGAAACTGCCGGGAATGACGGAGGCGATATTTTCTACAGTGGCAAATCCGAGGGAAATGGCTGCCGCATACAGGATGCCGTCATAGATTTCGTTAACGTCAGGACTATGCTGCATAAATCCGAGCAAAATCAAGAATTTCACCACTTCCTCTACGCCGGCTGCTACCAACACCACATGTGCGATCGGATGAGCCACCCACTGTCCTGCCGATGTTTGCAGCCACAAAACGGGAAATACGGACAGCATGCCAAGAAAAAATGAAAAGAGAACGACGCGAAGCGGTTCTGATTCATAAAGATCACGAATGTAAAAGTATGACAGGAGGACAACAGCAGGAGCCACGGCCATCGAGAACAACAACAGAATCAAGAAACTCCCTCCAATCTATTATCAACATTCGTGAAAAGGCCATTTATTCCTGCAAAATAGGATAACAATTTTGATTTCTCTCCAATGCGATCTGCTATAATATTTCTTGGAAGCGGGGAGGCTACTGCAATGAAAAAGGTGTTGGTACTTACCACCGGCGGCACAATTGCCATGAATGAAGATCTGTCGACAGGAACTGTGCAGCCGGTTTCGAAAAACTTGTTAAGTTCTTATTTGCCCTCTTTATCCCAATATGCGGATGTGGAAATGGAAGAAATATTCAATTTGCCCAGCCCGCATATTTCATGCCGACATCTTGAGCAATTGGCGATAATTGTCCGTTCCCGTTTGGCTGACGAGCGAATCAGCGGCCTTGTCATTACCCACGGTACCGATACATTGGAAGAGACCGCATTTTTCCTCGATCTGCAACTGCCGCCTGGAAAACCGGTCATCGTGACAGGTGCGATGCGGTCTTCCAACGAGTTGGGGGCAGACGGTCCAATCAACCTGTTAAATTCCATTCGTACCGCAGCCAGTGAGGAAGCTGTCGGCAAAGGCGTACTCGTCGTCTTCAACGACGAAATTCACTCCGCCCGTTTCGTCACAAAAACCCATACCAGCAATATCGCGACGTTCCAATCTCCATCTGTCGGACCGATCGGCAGCATTGATAAACGATCCATTCATTTTCGACAAATGCCGCTGGAGCACGCACATTTTCCGATCGATGCAATTGACTGTTCCGTGGGATTGTTGAAAATGGCCATGGGCATGGACAGCCGTTTGATTGACCACATGGTGGCCGACGGCCTTAAAGGTTTGGTGATTGAAGCGCTGGGGCAAGGAAACGTACCTCCCGAAGTCGTACCCGGTATCCGGAAAGCGATTGAGGCAGGCGTGACCGTTGTGCTTGTTTCTCGTTGTTTCAATGGATTGGTGCAAGATGTGTACGGATACGAAGGCGGCGGAAAACATCTTCGCGAAATCGGCGCTATTTTTTCCAATGGATTGAACGGCCAGAAAGCACGAATTAAATTGATGGTGCTTCTGTCCTATACCCATGATCTTGCCTTCATCAGAAACGCATTTGAAGACTGACTCATCTCCGTTCGGGCAATTCCCTGTCACACAGTATGCCCTGCATAGTACGAGCAAAGCCCGACACTTGAGTGCCGGGCTTTGCCTTGCTCATTTTTATTTTAGATCCAACCGCGCAGTTGAACTGCTTCCGCCATCCGGCGAACTCCAACCATGTAAGCGGCCAGTCGCATGTCGATTTTACGAACTTGTGCCGTATCGTTTACGGTGTGGAATGCTTTGATTAAAATCTCTTTCAATCGGCGGTCCACTTCTTCTTCAGACCAATACAGCCCTTCGTTGTTTTGCACCCACTCAAAATAAGATACAATAACGCCGCCAGCATTTCCCAATACGTCAGGAACAAGCAGGATTCCACGTTCAGTCAGGATTTTTGTTGCTTCCAGTGTGGTCGGTCCGTTTGCCGCTTCGACCACAATCTTTGCTTTGATTTGATGTGCGTTTTTGCTGGTAATTTGGTTTTCAATCGCGGCAGGAACCAGGATGTCACATTCCAATTCCAGCAATTCTTGATTGCTGATCGTCTGCTTAAACAACTTGGTAACGGTTCCGAAAGAGTCTCGGCGATCCAACAAGTAATCAATATCCAGACCTTCCGGATCATACAATCCGCCATAAGCATCGGAAATGCCGACCACCTTGGCACCTGCGTCATGCATAAATTTGGCCAAATAACCCCCTGCATTGCCAAATCCCTGAATAACCACCCGTGCATCTTTCAAGTCGATGCCCTTGACTTTTGAGGCTTCTTGAATGACAATCGTCACTCCCCGGGCAGTCGCCGAATCCCGGCCCAACGATCCTCCCAAGACGATTGGCTTGCCGGTGATGAATCCCGGAGAATCGTATTCACGGATTCTTGAATATTCATCCATCATCCAAGCCATGATCTGCGAATTGGTAAAGACGTCAGGTGCCGGAATATCTTTTGCCGGACCCACCAATTGGGAAATCGCTCTTACATAGCCGCGGCTCAAACGCTCCAACTCACGGAAAGACATTTCACGCGGGTCACAGATAATTCCGCCTTTTCCTCCACCGTAGGGCAGTTGGGCAATTCCACATTTCAGGCTCATCCAAATTGCGAGCGCTTTCACTTCATCCTCGGTTACATTTGGATGAAATCGAATGCCTCCTTTGGTGGGGCCGACCGCATCGTTGTGCTGTGCACGATACCCGGTAAACACTTTTGTTGTACCGTCATCCATGCGGACTGGAATTCGAACGGTCAATACACGCAAAGGTTCTTTCAGCAATTCGTACATCTCGTCCCCATACCCCAATTTTGTCAGCGCATCTCGAATCACGAGTTGGGTCTGGGTCAACACATTCAGATTCTCTTCATGCTGACTGGAATTACTTTGATTGCTCATCCTAAGACCACCTTTGAGACTGATCAAACTCTATGCCTTTAAGTAACACACTAGATTAAGTATACCTTGACTCGCTTGAATTAGAAAGCATGTCTTTTGTGGTGTCATCCGGGTTGTCTTGTACCACCAGTGAATCAGGGTCCCCTTGCGTACGGGGTGAAACCACACTCTCCAGATCATCCGGATTGTCGACTTTGACTAAAGTTTTTGTTTGGAGATCCTTCTGTTTTTTCACTACGCATCATCCTCTCTTCATCAGTTTTCTCTTTTTATCATCTCTTTTTCGCTTGTCGATATCTCGTAGCAAATCCTGCTAATAACTGTCAGCATTCCTGTTGTCCATGCAGGAAACACTATTTTAACAACGAAGAAAGGACTGAATGGAATGGCTCACAAGGCGTCTGGCAGTTCTAACGTTTCGTTGCTGCCCTTAATTGCCCTCGGCAGTGTACCGCTGATCATGGTACTCGGCAACTCGATGCTGATTCCGATTCTGCCGACTATGCAAAACCAACTGCACATTTCAAAATTTCAGGCCAGCTTGATGATCACACTGTTTTCCGTTCCTGCCGGAATCATTATTCCGCTTGCAGGCTTTTTATCGGATCGGTATGGACGCAAAATTGTCATCATTCCCGCATTGCTGCTGTATGCCATTGGCGGATTGGTAGCAGGTTTCGCGGCCATGTTCCTTAGCAAGCCGTTCCTGATGATTATGATCGGGAGGGTATTGCAAGGCTTGGGAGCTGCCGGTACAGCCCCGATTGCAATGGCTTTGGCCGGGGATATTTTTCAGGGCGGTGCACGAAGTAAAGCATTGGGTTTGATTGAAGCGTCAAACGGTTTGGGCAAAGTACTCAGTCCAGTTTTGGGCGTTCTGATTGCGATGATTATCTGGTATGCCGCTTTTTTTGCATTTCCCGCCTTATGTGTGCCGGCCGCCTTGGCCATTTGGTTTTTTATCAAGGAACCAAAACAAACAAAAGAACCGCAAAAAGTAAAAGAGTATTTGCATTCCTTGCGGACGATTTTTCGGCGGGAATGGAAATGGTTGTTGACTTCCTATCTGGCAGGAGCGAGCGCTCTCTTTATTTTGTTTGGGGTATTGTTTTACCTGTCGCAAATTCTGGAAGACAGGTACCAGATTGACGGCTTGTTAAAAGGCGGCATACTGGCAATTCCCTTGTTGGCCATGTCAACCGTTTCCTACATTACGGGAATTAAAATCAAAAAACAAAAAAAATTGATGAAAACGCTGATCATAATTGGAATGTTGCTGATAGGCACCCCGCTGGCACTTGCTTCCTTCATCAAAAACACGTATTTGCTGCTGTTTCTGCTTTTTGTAACGGGAATTGGTACCGGTCTGGTGCTGCCATGCCTGAACATGTTGATTACCTCGGCCGTCAGCCGGGAAGAACGGGGCATCGTAACGTCTTTATATGGTTCCGTAAGATTTTTAGGAGTGGCTGTCGGTCCGCCGGTTTTCACATGGTTGATGGAACTGTCCCGCATGTTGATGTTTCTTTCTGTTGCCAGTTTGGCTGCTTTGTCCGCAGTCCTCTCCATGTTTCTGATCCGTGTATCCTCTCCGCCACCCCTGTCTCCCCTTACTCCAGGCAGTCCATACTTCGAATTCATGCGCCGAATTGCGGCGAAGAAAAAATCAAGGGCGTAACACGCGCGCCCTTTTTTTTGCATACGATAATGGAGCCCAATTCCCTGGCAAAAGCCTAGGAGGTGAAAGACCCCGACAGGGGATTTTTCACAGAGAGGAGAACCGAAAATGAATTTCGTACCGCAACGACCATGGGATTCTGTTTTAGACGATCCGTTAACCGGCAGAAACGATAAGCCTCGGCTCAGCGGGTTAAGCATGTTGATTGATACCGGTTTGGGAATCCGGGAAACATTGGATCTGGTCGAACTGGCAGGAGCGTATATTGACTTTTTGAAGTTGGGATTTGGGACTTCTGTTTTATATCCGCGATCATTGCTGCAAAACAAAATCAATTTTTTGCGAGAACATGATATTCATGTATACCCCGGCGGAACCCTGCTGGAAACAGCGGTCCTGCAGAACCGATGGAAAGAATTTTTGCGGCAGGCTAAAAACTTGGGTTTTTCAGCCATTGAGGTATCTGACGGCACGATCGTGATGGATCGGAAACTTCGCCAACAACTGATTCAGGAAGCTCGTAACCTCGGGTTTCTTGTCTTGAGTGAAGTCGGGAAAAAAGAAAGCGGTATCCATTTGCCGGTCGAAGAACAGCTGGATTTGATTCAACATGATCTTGATGCCGGCGTGTTTAAAGTGATCATTGAAGGAAGGGAATCCGGAAAATCAGTCGGCATTTTTGAAGCAAACGGTTCGATTCGGAGAGACGACATGGAACGATTGGCAAACAGACTGCGGTCTGTCGATTCGATTATTTGGGAAGCTCCCCTAAAATCCCAACAAGAGGAATTAATTGCGCGGTTTGGTGTCAACGTCAACTTCGGCAATCTGCAACCGTGGGATATTATGTCAGTGGAATCTTTGCGACGCGGGCTTCGCAGTGATACCTTGCGATTGGCGGTGGATAGCGAAGGAAAACAGTCTTTAACAGAAACTCCCTTAATACTGCCTGCCCCTCTCTTTCGTTAATCGAATTTATCCGACATATCCCCAGTCTCTTGTCCATATATTTTAGGGATGGAACAAGAGGTGGGAACCCATGGTTGGAGAAATGATCCTCGTAATCTTGATCATTGTCGGAGTGTTTGGACGGGCAAGCATTCTTGCTACTGCAGCCAGTGTGCTGCTGATTTTGAAACTTACAAGTTTGCAACGCTATTTTCCGGCGCTTGAACGGCGTGGCCTTGAAATAGGACTGCTGTTTTTAATGATTTCCGTATTGGTACCTTTGGTCAACGGCAAAATTCAGACCCGTGAATTATGGGGCACATTTTTTACGATATCGGGAATCTTTGCAATGATTGGAGGTATTCTGGCAACCTACTTAAATGCTCAAGGATTGACCATGTTACGGACGGAGCCGCAACTGATGTTGGGATTGGTGTTGGGATCCATTATCGGCATTGTTCTGTTTAAAGGCATTCCTGTCGGACCTTTGATGGCGGCAGCCATAGCCGCACTGCTGACGCAAATTTACTACTGGATTCGGCAGTGAGAAAGACGCATGTTGTTGAACTAAAGCTCCTGAATGTTCAAGATAAAAATGAGAGGCGCTTACTCATGCCTCTCATTGCAACGTAATCACTTACTTTTCATCGTCGGTTTCCAAGTATTCTTTAAGAGCAGACAGCCATCAACATCCGTCTAATACACACCAGTCCAGAACACCTTCAAAGACGCATGGAAATGTCCGTTCATGAAAAATAAATAATATACTTCATGTCGTACTGCTTTATCCATCTTCGAGAGTGGGTAAACATTCTCCTGCCAAAACCTGAGGATACAATCTCGAAAACCTTGTAAAGACAAAAAAATGGCGTGCCGAATTAAGTGCCAATTCGAACGCCATTTCGCATGTCAATTACCAATTTTGCACCTCAAAAGTGAACCCGTTATGTCCCAATGGGATGCCCCTTCATTATTTAAAAGTTTAGTTAGAAATACTGGTTTAGGGTTTGAATCGCGTTGTCTTGGATGATTCGTTTTCCGTATTCCTCCAGCATCTCGATCGTCGTATTCGACAAACTGCCATACTCATGGAGGATCGCCCATAAGGAGTCAGCTTCTTCTTGCTGAATGTCTTCCTCCGCAAAGTAGAGGAAGTATCGGTCTTTGTATGAATACAAGGATGCGGTCAAAGTGAAGGATGAATGGATAACCTTGGCTGCAGCCAACACGTTTTCAAAATCATCAAACACAAAGGTGAAAGACGTATACGGATCTACCGTAATGATTTGTTCATCTTCCGCCTCGTCTTTGCTCCGTTCCGCTTCTTCAGGAATTGCAGGGACTTGTGTGACGATAACCACCACACCCTCGGTCGGCATCGTAAAGGCTTCTACCGCGATGGGTCCCATCACCTCGAAACCGACTTCAAGATAGGCCCTTTCCATCATATCCCAGAACAACTCTTGCACTTTCCGTCCGTTTTGCCATATTTCGTCACGATCTATGCCGCGTTCTTCCAAATCTTCGTAACTGATGAAGATTCTGACCTTGTTATTGCCGAGTCGTTCCACTAACATGCGTATCACTCCTTTACGAAGGGAGTTCTTATTACACAAGTATGCCACCGACGAAGAAAAGTTTCTGTAAGTCCGATTACTTACGATTTGGCCAGTTCATATATCGCATTCGCATAGAGGTTTGTAATTGTGAGCAAATGATCAACTGAGATTCGTTCATCCCTCTGATGGGCGATATCGGCCATGCCGGGAAACATCGGTCCAAACGCAACTCCATTCCGGATCGTCCGAGCATAAGTTCCGCCGCCAATCGTGATCGGTTCTGCCGATTGGCCTGTGATCGTTTCGTAGACATGCAGAAGCTTCGACACGACAGGTGATTCCTGTGATACGTAGAGAGGCTTCAGGTCATGCATGACACGCAAACGGAATCCGGTTTCTGTGATTGTCCCTTGTATTAATTCTACCAATCCGTCACGGGTTTGGTCTATAGGGTACCGCACATCAAAGACAAGGGATACATTTTGCTCGGTTATCTTTAATATCCCAAGGTTGCAACTCAAAGCACCTGTGATTTCATCCGAACCGTTGATCCCCAAAAATTTCCCTTCCGTATCGTATGAGGCAACAAACTCCCAAAGTTCATGATCGTCGTTCAGAAAATGCCGCAAAATTTTCCCCATGTGATGAACGGCGTTCACACCAAGAAACGGCAAGCTGCCGTGAGCCGATCGGCCTTCCACCGTCAACACGATCTCGTTGTTTTCATGCCTGGACAATGAATAACGAATGTGTTCCGTTTCACAATATTGTTTCAGATCCTCTTGGAAACGGACAAGCACCTCGTCGGAGGCCGCAACCAAGAAGGCTTGGCAAATGTCAGGAACTATGTTCGGCCGTTCCCCTCCGGTCACTTGAAGCAGAGTCAGATTTCCGGAACGATCTGCGGAACGAAATTTGCTAAGTTCAAAACTGATAATCCCTTTTTCCGCGTATATTAACGGAAAATCGGCATCCGGCGTAAACCCACCCCAAGGCTGCGTCTCCTGTTGGAAGTAATAATCCATGCATCTCCAATCAGTTTCTTCATCAAGCCCGAGAATTAATCGAACGCGCCTCTTGATCGGAACCCCGCTTTCTTTCAACGCCAACAATCCATAAAAGGCAGCCATGGCAGGACCTTTGTCGTCAATCGCCCCTCGGGCATAAATCATTCCATCGTGAATTTCAGCTGCAAAAGGCGGGTAAGTCCATCCCGTTCCCGTCGGCACGACGTCCAAATGAGCCAACACGGCGACATAATCTTCTCCTGCGCCATACTCGATATGTCCAGCATATCCGTCCACATTTTTCACTTTGAACCCATGCTCGTTTCCGAGTCGTAACATATATTGCAACGCCCGATCAGTTTCAATCCCAAACGGCTTGTCAGATCCTGCGGGCTCTCCCCCTACACTGGGGATTTGCAATAATTCCTGAGTCGATGAAAGGATCCGTTGTTTGTTTCCTTCGATCCATTCTGCGAACATAAGCGCCCCTCCCCCGAACTTTACGTCGACCTGCGCACCGTCATGTCATGCGGCAATACGACGGAGAATTCGTCTACCGGTTCATCGTGGATCAATTTTGTCATAAAACGCATGGAAACCGCTCCAATATCGTAGATCGGCTGAGCGACTGTCGAAAGTTCCGGCCGGACCATGCTAGCCAGCCGGGTATTATCGAATGCCATGACCTTCACTTGCTCAGGAACCTGCAGCCCCGCATCCGAACATGCGTGAATGGCAGCGACCCCCAATTCGTCATTGACGGTAATAATCCCATCCGGCAGGGGGTGGGTGGCAAACTCTTGCTTCAATACTTCCAAACCGCCTTCATACGTCAAGTTGTGACAGTTCACCACACGCGGCTGCAAACCTGCCTTCGCTAACGCATCCCGGTATCCTTTCTCACGGGGAGCACCCACCACCGGATGGTCGGCCGGACCTCCAAGCAGCAAGGTACGCGTACATCCATGTTTCAGCAAAAATTGCGTGGCGTCGTACGCTGCCTTTTCACTGTCGATGTTGACCGATGGAATGCGCCCATCCGGATCAACTGTTGCACACAGCACGACCGGAATCTGGGCTTGTTCGAACGCTTTCAGCAATTCTGCTGTTACTTGATTCCCCATGAACAAAATGCCGTCCACTTGTTTTTCCCACATGGTTCCAATCAGATCAATCTCTCTATCCGCTTGAGCGTCTGAATTGCTTAAGATAATCTGGTAGGCATACATGGTCGCGATATCCTCCATGCCTCTGACCATTTCCGCCACAAAAGGTGAAGAAACATCAGGCACAATGATGCCGATTGTCTTCGTTCTTTTGCTGGCCAGTCCCCTGGCTACCGCATTCGGCCGATATCCGAGCTTTGCAATTGCATCGACCACTTTTCTCTTCGTGTCTTCTTTTACCACTGCGGTCCCATTCAACACCCTGGACACAGTGGCCATGGAAACGCCTGCTTCTCTTGCCACGTCATAAATGGTTACGCTCACTATCAGACACCTTCTCCAACAAGCAGAAATTAGTTATCATTTATCATAACATAAGACAAAACAAAAAACACAAGGCTTTTGTCCCTGTGTTTTTGTATATGCTGGTGGAGGCTGACGGGATCGAACCGCCGACCCTCTGCTTGTAAGGCAGATGCTCTCCCAGCTGAGCTAAGCCTCCGCAAATACCGGCAATTATTTTTGAAAAGTTTGAATTGGTGCGGATGAAGGGACTTGAACCCCCACGGTTGCCCGCTGGAACCTAAATCCAGTGCGTCTGCCAATTCCGCCACATCCGCAAGGCGATACGCCAAAAAGTGAAGATAGAAGAACTTTGGCTGGGGAGGAAGGGATCGAACCTTCGCGTGACGGAGTCAAAGTCCGTTGCCTTACCGCTTGGCTACTCCCCAAAGAGAAAACAACCTAGCGACGACCTACTCTCCCGGGGCTTCAGCCCAAGTACCATTGGCGCTGGAGAGCTTAACTTCCGTGTTCGGGATGGGAACGGGTGTGACCTCTCCGCCATTGTCACTAGATTGAGTTGGGGTGAGTGATGGGAATCGAACCCACGAATGCCGGAGCCACAATCCGGTGCGTTATCCACTTCGCCACACCCACCATATAGTTTTAATAAAATTGGCAGGGGCAGCAGGATTTGAACCCACGACATGCGGTTTTGGAGACCGCCGTTCTACCAACTGAACTATGCCCCTGTAACACCCCAAAAAGTGAAGCAGTACTTCAAATTTGATTCATTTTGAGTCAAGTGGTGGAGGGAGAAGGATTCGAACCTTCGAAGGCGAAGCCAACGGATTTACAGTCCGCCCCATTTGGCCACTTTGGTATCCCTCCAAAAAAATGGAGCCAGCGACAGGAATCGAACCCGCGACCTACTGATTACAAGTCAGTTGCTCTACCTGCTGAGCTACGCTGGCAATATGGCTCCTCGAGTAGGGTTCGAACCTACGACCCTCCGGTTAACAGCCGGATGCTCTACCGCTGAGCTATCGAGGAACAGTTGAGACATCGTGTAGAATAACACGATTTTCAATTGTTCGTCAAGTGCTTTTTGTTCCCAAATCGGCTCGCATCATTGTAACGAGCGACGAAATTTATAGTATCACGGACAAACAATCTTCTCAACATGCTCTTACTCTTTTTTTCAAACAAAAATATACAATCTGCTTTTTTACACCTTGATTGCTATGGAATGCTCTTGATTTTTCAATCGCTCGCCCTTGTTTTCTTGTCAAATTCAGCGAGAAACGGACTCGGTTCGACTTTGCTGCCGTTATATTTTCGCGGAGAGTAGAGATACAGGCGATCCTTTGCCCTGGTGATCCCCACATAAAACAACCGTCTCTCCTCTTCCAGCGCTTCCGCCTGTTCTTTATCTTTCAACGCCTTGCGGTGGGGCACCATCCCTTTGACCAATCCGACAATACAAACAGTGGAAAATTCAAGGCCTTTGGCTTTGTGAAACGTCATTAACCGTATGCCTTCTTTTGTCTTGCGTGCCTCCTGCAACACTTCATTTATCCGGCTGACATGGTCGAGAAAATCACTCAATCTTCGAAATCCGGATACAGATTGCTGCAGCATTTCCAATGGTTCGAACACCTGGTCTCGCGATTGTCCGGTCTGAGTAACATAGTCTGCCAAATATTGATCATAGCCGATTTCTTTCCGGACGAAGCGAAGCGCTTCTGCCGGGGACATTCCGGAAATTTTCTTGAGATCCCAGATCAATTGCTCGAGTTTGCGAAGTTTCCAACTCTCCAAATCAGGCAGACGAAGCAATGCATTCAAGTAAGAGCCGTCCAACCGCCTTGCAATCTGCTGCAATTGATGGAGCCAATTCTCCTGATAAATATAACGTTTTGGCCGGTTGATAATTTGCGCCAGCGACTCTAAATCAAACGGATCGAGTGCCAATCGGAAGTAACCAAGAATATCGCGTATTTGCCAACGCTTATAAAATTCCCCTTCCGCATCCCGAATTGAAAAAGGCAGCGATTGGCGTACCAATTCATCAATCAACGTATGCACTTGTGCATTGGATCGGTACAACACGGCAAAACTTTCCAAAGGTTGTCCTGAAGCAATCTGACTCCGAATCAGTTGAATAATCTTCACGGCTTCTGCACGCTCGTCAGATGGTTGTTCCAACTGATATTGCTCTCCCGAACGGCCTGTTCCCCTAACCAGCTTAGGTTCGCGTTTTTGATTGTAACGGATAACGTTGGCAGCCATTGTGATAATCTGTTGAGTGGAACGGTAATTGGTTTCCAGGACAATTTTTTTTGCATTTGGAAACACCTGCTGGAACTCAAGCAAGTATTCGACACGCGACCCTCTGAATCGATAGATCGACTGATCGTCATCACCCACAATACAGAGATTCCCGGAGACAGCCAACAACTTGATGATCTCGTATTGCACGTAATTGGCATCCTGAAATTCGTCTATCAAAATATACCGATAGCGTTTCCCGTATTCGTCCCGGATATCCGCTCTTACTCGCAACAGCCTGTAGCATTCTACCAAAATGTCTTCATAGTCCCATCGTTGCAAACGTTCCTTGACCAACTCATATTGTTGATAATATCGTTTGAAATCTTGGTTTTCTTTCTTTTTTGCTTTGATCTGTTCCGGAAATATCAGGTTGTTTTTGCAAAGTCCGATCTTGGTCAGCAGATCGTTGACTTCTTCTTCGTTTCCGTCCTGTCCGTTATCGCGCAGAATGGTGCGAACGAGATTGCGCTGTTCTGCTTCATTGAATAACTGTGGGACCTGACCGTAGGCCCGTAACAGGATTCGCAGAAAGACCGAGTGAAAAGTTCCCGTTTCACAGGAACGAGCCCGTAACGGGCCAATACCCGGAAGAGAGGCCAGCCGTTTTTGCATTTCCTCTGCAGCCGCTTTGGTAAAGGTTACAATCAACAAATTACGCGGCGGGATTTCCGCCACTTGCATCAAATGTGCCGCCCGACTTGTCAATACAGTCGTCTTTCCACTGCCGGGTCCGGCAAAAACAACAAGCGGTCCCTCCACATGTCTGACCGCTTCCTGCTGTGTGGTATGCAATGGGATCCCGACTTTCTCCAATTCACGAAAAAACATCTCTTGCTTATTCATCGTCGATGTTTGTTACCTCCATTGAATCCTTGCCGAGATTGTCCCATTTCCTGATAAATTTTTTTACATCGCGAATGCGTTCACGAAGAAATCTCGTCTTTTTTATCAATTCGCCAATTTCCTCGGCATCATTTTTGTCAAAGAGGTCCATCGCTAGCTTGGGAGCTTCGCTGATCTGCATTTCCCACGATTCAACAATCCTCCGCAGGCGATCAAATCTCTCATGCAACTGATCACCTCTGCTCATCATGCCGCTTATTCGCCTGCAGCCGCTTCGTTCTGTGCGCTCCATTTCGCCACCAGCACCTTCAGATCATTAGCCATGCTGACAACTCTTTTCCGTTCTTCCATCAATTTCCGGATTGACTGCAAGTCCTCCGATTCAAATTTGCGTATCACATCCTGCGGAATTTCTTGTTCCCGTACTAGAAGTTTCGTAATATATGCTTCCAATTCCATAATAATGGAAGTTGCAATATCCTGTTGCCCGTTCATAATGCCTTCCCCCTTGGTTCGTTCCATGACTTCTTCTGTGGCTGTATGCAGATCCCATTCGGTCAAGACCCAATCTCCCTCTTCCAAGCGGGCAAAGCGCCAATCCCGCTCCAGATCAATCCTTGACATAAGTTCCCCTTTACTCCGATTGGTGCGTTGTTGAAGCAGACGAAGGATTTCGCCCTGCTTTAACGGCATCTGTTTTTGAAAAAGACGATACACTTCTTCATGCAAGGGTTCTTCGCCTGTTTGGCGCAAGGTCCAACCATTTCCATTCTGTTCAAATGCGGAGTGCGGAGCAGTGAGCGCTTTGTGGATACGAGTGCGAATCGGCTCTTTTGTCCTCTGTTCAGAGATGCGATAATTTTGCAAGAGAACTGTTGCCAACTCTTCCTCCGACAGTGAACGGGCATTTATAAAAAGAATTCGTTTTAAGGTTCCTTCCAGACTGTAACGCGGCCCCCACACCGTGTGATCCAACAAGATCATCCACCCGCCTTCGTTCTTTAATTATTTTCGCTAACAGCCCTTTAAATCCTTTTATGGCAGGCGGAAATTGGCCGTCAGCCGCAAGCGGCCCAGGCAATTTCCGCAGCGATATTGTCTCGTGTTCACTTTTCGTTTTCGGATAAATTCCTTTCCGCAAGTCGTACATTGATAACGATATCTAGTTTTCACCGTTCGTCGCGCTTCGATGCTTTGACAGTAACGGTTGCCGCCAACCGAGGCTAACAGATGCCTGAAATCCGGATCGCCGTGCTGATAGCCTTTGCCAGTGAGATGAAGATGATAATGACATAGTTCATGCTTAATGATCCCGATCAGTTCATCTATCCCGTACATTTTAAGATGTCTGGGATTGATTTCAATATCGTGAGACTTTAACAAATAACGGCCGCCGGTTGTTTTCAGCCTCGAATTAAAGCGGCCGACATGCAAAAAGGGACGATGAAAGGATTCCTTTGAAATTTTCTCGATCAACACTTGAAGTTCTTGGTCTGTCATGACACTCAACCTTTTACAAAAATAGAAATTCGGTTACAATTTGATTTGGAAAGGACGTGTAAACTTGCAAATTTTTGCGCTTGGCGATCCCCACTTGTCATTCACCTCTGACAAGCCGATGGACATCTTCGGCGATCGATGGATAAATCATGCGGAAACAATCAGACAATTATGGACAGAAACGGTAACCAAGGAAGATTGGGTGCTGGTACCCGGCGATATTTCGTGGGCAATGAATCTTGCGGAAGCAAAGTCAGACCTTGATTTTCTAAGCGAATTGCCCGGGCAAAAGATTCTCGTACGCGGCAATCACGATTATTGGTGGTCAACAATTTCCAAAGTCCGAAAGATACTTCCTGCCGGTATGCATGCATTGCAAAATGATTCCATACGTATCGGTGACATCGCAGTTTGCGGTACCCGCGGTTGGGAAATCCCCGGAGGTTATCACTTCACGGAACATGACCAAAACGTATACGAACGGGAAGTTCACCGGTTGGAACTTTCATTGCAAGCGGCGGATCCGCAGGCTAAAGAAAGATGGGTCATGCTCCATTATCCTCCAACCAATGAAAAACACGAAAACTCCGGATTTCTCGATGTCATGAAACGGTACGGTGTGACCGTTTGCATTTACGGTCATTTGCATGGTGACGGCCATAAAAACGCGTTACAAGGTGAATTTGAAGGGATTCGTTTCTATCTGACCGCATGTGATTACCTCGGCTTTCAACCATTGAAACTTCGATAAAAAGGGCGTCTGATAAAAAAGGACGTCCTTTGTTTGAACGTCCTTTCATTAGCCGCAGCCACTTACCGGCTTTGCCGAATCAACGAAAATACTTCTTCCCGTGCGCTTTTATCTTCTTGATATATGCCGCGTACGGCTGTGGTGATTGTACGGCTGCCAGGTTTATTGACTCCACGCATTGACATGCACAGATGTTCCGCCTCCACTATCACGACGACTCCGTGGGGTTCAATCTTGTTCATCAAGGTGTCTGCCACGGTACTTGTTATCCGTTCCTGCAATTGGGGTCTCCTGGCTACCGCTTCCACCAACCGGGCCAATTTGCTAAGTCCCGTTACTTTGCCGTTTCGCGGCAAATAGGCAACATGCGCCTTGCCGAAAAAGGGAACCAGGTGATGTTCACACATAGAGTAAAAAGGAATATCCCGCACCAAAACGACTTCTTCATGCGATTCGTTAAAAACAGCACTCAATTCGTCTTCCGGATTCTTGTGCAATCCGGCAAAAATTTCCTCATACATGCGAGCCACTCTTTTTGGTGTATCCAAAAGTCCTTCACGATCCGGCTTTTCACCGACCGCTTCGAGGATCATACGAACAGCTTGTTCAAGCTTAGCTTGGTCAAAAGACATCGTTCTTACCTCCGACGAGTTCGACATGCAAAAACATCCAGATAAATATATCATAATCATTCTAAACTGTTAAGAGCAGGATCCCCGATTGATGGCACAGGAATCCTGCCGCTTTCCAGGTCAAAGTTTAGTTGCCGATGGTGGTCCCGGGCAATGTCCCCGGCTGGATGCCCCCCGGTTGCGTGCCGGGTTGCGTTCCCGGCTGGATGCCCCCCGGCTGCGTGCCGGGTTGCGTTCCCGGCTGGGTTCCTCCCGGCTGCGTGCCGGGTTGCGTTCCCGGCTGGGTTCCCCCCGGCTGCGTGCCGGGTTGGGTCCCGGTTTCTTTCGATTTGTCTCCGCTGTCTTTCTTTTGATCTGCCGTTTTGACACTGAGAACATTGGACTGGCCCAGTTGTTGTTTCTGATCGTTCGGATCAACGGCACTGACAATGTAATAATAGGTTTTCCCAGATTGTACGTCCGTATCTGCAAATTGCAGCTCTTTTGTCATTCCGATCGGCAAGCCGCCTTCCGGCTGATCGATGCTCTCCGTGCGGAATACCGCATACAAAGCGTCTTCTTTAGCGGCAGACCATTTCAGGATCACCGATTTGCCGTTCCACTCACCGGACAGCTTGAGGGGTTTCGGCTCTTCTTTTTTCTCCTCTGCAGGAGGAACAGAGAAATTTGAGATCGGGCGTCCTTTGAGCACTTCCGTCATGACTTTGCTGAACAATTTAGCAGGGAAACTATTCGCAGTTCCCGGCAAGTAATGGTTGCGATCCGTTTTGTCAAAGCCCATCCAGACCGAAGCGATAATATCAGGAGTATATCCGACAAACCAAGCATCCCGGTTTGCGAATTGAATGTCTTCAAATTCGGTCGTTCCCGTCTTCCCCGCCAACGGTCGGCCGATCCGGGCATCCGTACCGGTTCCCTGATTGACAACCACTTGCAGCAAGGAGGTGATGGTAGCCGCCGTTGTTTCTTTCATGACTTGTACCGGACTTCCGGTAAACTGCCCCAGAATGGTTCCGGAGGAAGTGGTAATTTTGTTGATGGAATGGGCAGGAACGCGGACTCCTTTGTTGGCAAATGCTTGGTAAGCGTCTGCCATCTGCAGCGCCGTAACCCCTCGATTCATGCCGCCAAGGGCGATTCCCAAACCGTTATCCGTCTTGTCAAACTCGATCCCCGCTTTTTGGGCGAATGCCTTGCCTTTCTCAATCCCGATTTTGTTTAACAAATCAACTGCCGGAATGTTGAATGACCATTGCAGCGCCGTCCGCATGGACACCGTATCGCCTCGCGGGATTTGTTTATGATTGTCCCAGTCATGGGGAGTATAGGGCGGATTCCCGTAGGACGACCCTTCCTTATCGTTGAGCATTGTGTTCGGACCGTATGTTTTCGGATCAAGCTCAATCGCCGGACCGTAGACAACAAGAGGCTTGATCGTCGACCCCGGTTGACGCCGCGCCGTATCCTGATACGCCCGGTTCAGATCGAGGAATGACGTGGTATCCCGTCGTCCAACCAAGGCCAGGACACCGCCGGTCTTTGGGTTCATGATCACCATCGCAGCTTCCGGTTTGATGCCGTCTTTTACAGCCGTATTCCCGTTTTGCGGAAAGTTGGCCAGGTTTTGAAATTGTTTTTCGAGAATTTCCTGTGTTTTGGAATCCAGATTGGTATAAATATTCAATCCGCCTCGCATGATTTGCTGCTGCGGAATGCCGTACACCTTTTCCGCTTCGTCCAGTACGTACTCCACATAATGAGGGTATCTGAACTTATTGATTTCCCGTTTCTTATAGTCTTCGCTGACCGGCGCTTTGGCGGCGGCATCCGCTTGCTGCTGGGTAATGTATTCGTCGCGCACCATGCTTTGCAGGACAAGATTTCTTCGTTTCAACGCTTCGTCAAGATGGTTGTAGTAATAGGATGGTGCCTGCGGCAAACCGGCGAGAAACGCTGCTTCGGCCAAATCCAATTGGTCGGCTGATTTGTTGAAATACAGCTTGGCCGCCGATTCAATTCCCACGTAATATGGATGGAAATTCACTTTGTTCATGTACATTTCCAGGATGTCTTCCTTGGTGTACTCCCGTTCGATTTGAGCGGCCAAAGCAATCTCCTGGATCTTTCGCGTAAATGTTTTGTCTTGGCTCAGATAAGCATTCTTCGCCAACTGCTGGGTAATCGTGCTGGCTCCTTCCACTTTGCCGCCAGCCAAGATGTCCCTATAAACGGCGCGTAAGATCGACCGGTAATTGATTCCGTTATGTTCATAAAATTGCCGGTCTTCCGTCGCAATTATCGCTTGCTTTAAATACGGTTTGATGTTGTCATATTTGACGGGCTCCCCCTTGTCTTGGCGAAGCTCGATGATTGGTTTTCCATCTGAACTGTAGACTTTCGTCACATTATCCGGCACTTCCAATTTGGAAGGGTCCAGTGCGGGCAGTGCAATGGCACACCCCACGCCTAACACGATCGTTCCCACGACAATTGCGGCGAGAACAATACTGCGTATGATTTTTTTAGCCATTTTGAAGTTTCACCTCTCCCAGCCATTCTACTGCATATTGCTATTCTCATCGAACCCGGGAAATGCTGATTTTTCACGGAATTATTCGATTTCCATCCTTTCCTGGCGCTTTATCCCCTTTCTTGCCAGACTTTCGTTTTGTCAAGGGAATTTGGGAGCAAACAAAATAGGGGAATTTCTCCCTGCTTCTTGTTCTGTATTATTTAATTCGTCAACCAGAACGCTTTTTGTCCGTTTCTAATTGCCAAAATATCCCGCAGCATGAAAAGGACAGAAATATCCGAGTCGAAACAAAAAACGGCCAAATAAAAAGCCCCGAACCAACCAGAGGGTTCGGAGCAGGATTTTTCACTTACAGATCCTTACCAGGTATACCCTACACAAGGAAAAGTAAGCGATCAAATGGGGTTTACAGTTTTACGACGTTCGCAGCCTGAGGTCCGCGCGCACCTTCAACGATGTCGAAGCTGACAGCTTGACCTTCTTCGAGCGTCTTGAAACCATCAGTCTGGATCGCGGAGAAATGAACGAATACGTCGCCCCCGTCTTCACGCTCGATAAAACCGTA
>JAGVBM010000075.1 GCA_020059765.1 Bacillota bacterium | reverse complement strand
GCGGTTCGGCTATTGGTCGGAGGTACCTTCCTCACTTATTCAGCCGACAATGGAGGAACGGGAACAGAAACTGCAACAAATTGAACGGGATCTTACAAACTCGGAAAGCAAACAAAAGCAATTGACGGCAATTTTGTCGGACAAGCAGCTTTCGATGGAAGCCGTCAAAACCGATTTTGCAGGCGGACGTCTGTCGCCGGCCGACCGGGACATGCTGCTTCAGATGTTTGAACAGCGACAGGCACAAGAGAAGCAGAAGTTGCAAGAGGAACAGCAGCGGATGGGAGATTTGCAAGCGAACAAGCAGCGATTGCAGCAATCGACTGAACCGGACAGGTTGTTGGTGTCTCGGGCACAGTTTCAACTGGGAGACCTGCGTGTGGACAAGCCGATTTTCTTCAATCAGTCAAAAAATCGTCCGGCTACGGAAGAAGAGATCCGCATGAACCCGAATGCCCGGCAAATGGAAACAAGCATGCCGTCGTCCATCGGTTTGACATTCAACGAAAGACCTGTTATCGCGGGGATTTTTGCTGTATGGGGATTGCTCATGCTTTACATGATTGTGCGCACCCGCATGATGCGGGAAGACAAACATCAACCCTCTTACAACACAGCGGTTCATCACCGCACGGAGGTTCATCGCGGCTAGGCAATCAGAGCCATTTTCATATTGGATTTTTCAAGGTATAGTAGAAACAAATAATATGCAAAGCATGCTGCTGTCAAATTTGACAGCAGCATGTGTTGTTTTTGGGGTATTGAGTTTCATTTTCAATTGCATTCGAACCCCTGCCGCCGACGCGGCACGATCAGATGAAGGGAGAGCCGTACATGACAGAGCACAGCGTGTTATCGGTGGAACAGAATGAGAAACGGCTGCGTATATCCACGCTTATTACATTTTTGATGTTTTCCAGTCAATTGGTTGGCGGTTTTCTGACGAACAGTCTGGCGATCATGTCGGATGCCTGGCATTTGCTCAGCGATCTGCTCGCCTTGCTGCTAAGCTGGTATGCCATCCGGCAGACGATGAAACCGGCCGACAGCAAACTGACCTACGGGTATCATCGGTTCGGCAGCATGGCCGCTTTGATCAACGGGTTGACGCTGATCGGCATTTCCTTGTTTATCTTTTATCAAGCGGTTTTACGCTTTCTCCATCCTGTAGACGTTCACTCGGTGGGGATGATGGGGCTGGCGGGAGTGGGATTTGCCGGTACATTTCTGATCGTCATGATTCTCAAGCAAGGGGAACAGAACATCAACGTAAAAAGCGCCCTGATTCATTTCTTGGGTGACGTGCTGTCCTATTTCGGCATCTTGTTGGGCGGGCTCATCATCCTGCTGACGGGGTGGACACAGATTGACCCGATTCTTAGCGGGTTGTTCGCCGTCATTATTCTGAAAAACGCTTGGACGATCACGAAGGAAGCAGCCCATATTTTACTGGAAGCGGTGCCGTATGAAGTCTCGGTCCCTGATGTGGAGAAGCGGTTATTGCAGGAACCGGACATACTGAATGTTCTTGATCTGCATATCTGGGGACTGTCCAATGAACATTACTCGTTAAGCGCCCATATTCAAATCGGAAACATGACGTTGGAAGAAACTTCGGAGGTTCTAACGCGGCTGGAACGCATCCTGCTGGAAGAGTTCAATATTGCCCATACCACCATCCAATTACAGACAGAAAGCCGTTACCGCAATCAGTACAAGGGAAACATGACACCACGAGTGCATTAGTCCGCTTTCTGTTGAATGGGGGTTGCAATCGGGGAACAAACAGGTACACAATGAGTAGCATAAGGATATTTCCAATTTTTGAGTCGATTGAGGAGGATATAATGCCGCACACGGAACATGTGGAGAAACATTTTGAAGCGCCCGATATGATACGGGATATTGTAATCGGTTTGGCCGACGGTCTGACCGTACCGTTTGCGTTGGCGGCCGGTTTATCCGGGACGGTGTCCGCCAATGAGTTGGTTGTGATTGCCGGCCTGGCAGAGATTGCTGCCGGATCCATCGCAATGGGATTGGGCGGATACTTGGCGGCGCGTACCGACCGGGAACATTTCTTTTCCGAACTGGAACGGGAACGCCGGGAAATTATCGAACTGCCCCATCGGGAAAGGGAAGAAGTGGCTGAGATCTTGCGGGAATGGGGAATGCCGGAAGAAAATGTCGAATCTACAGTGGATGCGATCAGCAAAGATCCTGAGCGTTGGGTCAACTTCATGATGAAGTTTGAATTGGGATTGGAAGAACCCGAACCGAAACGGGCGCGAAACAGTTCGTTGACGATCGGCTTGTCCTACATTGCGGGAGGCATGATTCCGCTGGCGCCTTACATCTTTATCGGGAATGCACAAACCGCTTTGCTTATATCGGTCGTTATGACGTTAATTGCCTTATTTGTTTTCGGTCTCATCAAAGGGAAATTCACCGGCACAAACAAGTGGAAAAGCGCCTGGCAAACTACCCTGGTGGGCGGGCTGGCGGCCGGGGTTGCCTACATGGTCGCCAAATGGATCGCTTGACCGGTCCGTTTTCAAGGACGATAGCGGAAACTTCCGCCGTCGATTTGTACGAAACCGGGACGTTTGGCAAGATCTTTCACAAGCTGAAACAAGGCCTCATCCTTATTCTTCGCTTCGATCATGACATCGAGATCCTGGTTCAGTTCCCGTGAAATGTCGAGAAAAGGGAGCAAATCATCCGCATTGATAAGCTCGTGATGACTGCGACAATCGGTCTCGCTTTTCGGCGACGAGATGTGGACTTTTGGCTGCAATCCGGTTTCCTGCCACGTATTGAAAATCGGCTCCGCAAGATCCCGCAATTCCGTGCCCGCAGGATTGCATTTGTGATGGTGGATGTCGAGTACCATGGGAATACCGACTGTTTCACAAAGCTGTACTGTTTCTTTGGCCGTAAAAGTGCGATCGTCGTTTTCCAATGTCATACGTTCCCGTACTTGATCAGGTACAAGGGACCAATTGGCAATGAATCGTTGCAATGATCTCTGTTTGTCTTGATAACCGCCCCCCGCATGAATCACAAGTTTGGCCTGCGGGTCTAGGCCCATGGCTTCGAAAAGCTGCACGTGGCGGATTAAGTCTTCAATGGATCGTGCAACTATGTTCTGGCTGGGGGAATTTAAGAGGGTATAATGATCCGGGTGAAAACTGACCCGGATTTTATTTTTTTTCACAAACTTCCCTACCTCTTCAAGGTCCTTGGCCAGATAACGAAAATAATCCCAGACGGCTGTTAATTCATGGCCGTAAAGAGGGAGCAATTTGGAGGAGAACCGGTAGACGTGCACCCCGGAAGCAACGGCGTGCCGCAGAATGCGCAGTGAATTCATCAGATTGGAAGAAGCAATGCGCGTGATTTTCCGGAGCGCGGCTTCCCGATCGATAATTTTTTCGAAGGTGGAGACTGTCATGGTCTGAGAAGGGGAAGCGTTTTTCAACGACATTGCCATAGCGACAAAACCAAATCGGATGATCATGGATGATCCCTCGCTCCGTCAACTGTTCAAGAATAGTATTGCCACAAACGAATCAATTTGTGAAAAAAGTATCAAGTTTTGCGCACGGAAATTGGAGGTTGTGCTATAATGTAGTAGGTACAATTTTTCACAAACTTTTCACATACACAATTTACCGTATGCAGGGAAGCGATTCTTCAAACACTATGAACGATGCTTAGCACATCAAGGGGGATGACAGATGGCCAAGATATTGATTTTGGGCGCGGGCTATGGGGGCATGGCGGCAGCCGTCAAAATGCAAAAATCAAAGATTCCGTTTACGATTGTCAACAAGCACTCCTACCATTATTTTACGACCTTGCTGCATGAACCTGCGGGCGGACGCAACGATTTCGAACCTTACTATGTTGAAATTTCCGATATCTTGCAAGAATCGGAAGCAGCGATTGTCAAGGATACGATTGTCGAGATCCATCCGGAAGAAAAAAGGGTTATCGGCGAGCGTGACGAATATACTTATGACTACTTGGTTTTTGCATTGGGCAACGCTCCCGAGTTCTTCGGAATTCCAGGGCTGGCCGAACATAGCTTGCTGTTGCGGAGTCTGGAGTCGGCGAAGGAAATCCGTTCGCACATTGAAAACATGTTTGCCGCATACGCGGTGGATAAAGATCCGAGTCGCATCCGAATCGTCGTTGGCGGTGCAGGTTTGACTGGGGTTGAGTTGTGCGGCGAAATGGCCGAGTGGTTGCCGCATCTTGCCTCCCGCTATCGGATCCCCGATTCGAAGATTGAATTGATCAACCTGGAGGCTGCTCCCACGATTCTTCCGATGCTTGACAAACGACTGCAGGATACGGCTCGTGAAGTATTGGAAAGCAAGGGTGCCCGAATCCGAACCAACGAGAAAATCGTCCGTGTCGGAGAAGGCGAAGTGGAATTGGCGACCGGCGAAAAGATCGAAGCAAAGACGATGATCTGGACCGGAGGGGTACGTGCCAATCCGTTGCTTGCGCAAGCCGGCTTTGACTGTGACCCGCGGGGCCGTGCCAGGGTCAACGAGTTCTTGCAATCGGTCGATTATCCGGATGTGTTTGTCATGGGTGACTCCGCCGCATTTGTCGGGGAAGACGGACGTCCGCTGCCGCCGACCGCTCAATTGGCAAGCCAGATGGGCGATCATGTGGCTGACAACCTGAATTACTTGTTGAATGGCCAACCGATGAAGAAGTTCACATTTGATTATATGGGAACCCTCGCCTCCCTCGGATCGGAAGTCGGTGTAGGCAATGTGAAAGGATTCAGCACAAAAGGCGTTGCCGCCACGGTGATGAAAGAAGCATCAAAGATCAAGTGGCTGATCAACCTAGGTGGAATCAGCCTGTTGGCAAGAAAGAACAGGCAATTTACCAGAAGCCATTAATTCCATATGAAATTGCAAGGCCGTGCTTTTCTTTGAGAAGCGCGGCTTTTTAGGAGTTTTGCCAGATGTCCTATCGAGAAATCATGCAAGAAATCAAAAAAGGAATCATACATCCGGTCTATGTGCTCTACGGGACGGAACAATTGTTGATCCGGGAAACGGTCGAATCGCTGGAGCAGGCGGTTGCGGCAGACGATTTCCTGAATCTGCAGCGGTATCATTTTGACGAAACTCCGATCCAAACGGTGGTGCAAGAAGCGGAAACTCTGCCGTTCCTTGCGGAGCGGCGCTTGGTAGTGGTGCAGAATGTCAGTCTGTTTACAGGTGCCAAGCCGACCCGCAGCGATCATGATCCTGAGAGCTTGCAGCGCTATTTGGAAAATCCGTCTCCCACCACCACATTGGTCTTGACCGTATATGCCGACAAGCTGGATGAACGAAAAAAACTGACCAAGACGGCGCAAAAAAACGGCAGAGTGGCCGCCTTTTTACCGCTCAAAGAACAGGAATTGCGGGAGTGGATCGATTGGAAAGCCCGGCAGTTGCACGTGACCGTCTCCCCGGCTGCGGCTGCGAGACTGATCATGACGATTGGCTCGAATCTGACGCTGTGTGCGACGGAACTGGAAAAATTGGCCCTCTACACCGGCGAACAAGGGACGATTGATGAGGAAGTCGTCGATTTGCTGGCATCCCGCACCCTGGAACAAAATGTGTTTGTGTTTGTCGATGAAGTTGTGCGCGTGCGTACCGACAAAGCCCTGCGCTTATTGGACGACCTGTTGAAGAACAAGGAAGCACCTGTCTATCTGTTGTTCATGATTGCCCGGCAAATTCGGATCATGCTGCAGGTCAAAATCCAAACGACCCGTGGGATGACTACCCAACAAGTGGCCGGCTTGATCGGTGCTCATCCTTATGTCTGCAAAATAGCTGCCGAACAGGCTCGCCCCTATTCCCGGCCAATGCTTGAAAGTTTGTTGGCTGAACTGGCGGAGATCGATTATAAGATCAAAACCGGAAAGCTGCAGGATCGGCAGGCCCTTGAACTGTTTGTGCTGACGCTGCCGCAGAAGATGAAAACCGCAAGCCGCGCTTGAGTTAATAGAAACCCCGTCGCTTGGGCATCTTAGAATCAAAGGAATTTACTTCTGGAGGTGTCCGTATGGGACGGAGACGAAGCCGATTGCTTGTGCCGGAAGCCAGAGAAGCGCTGGATCGGTTGAAATGCCAAGTGATCCGGGAACATTTTCCGGAGGCGGCGGTCGATTGTACCGATCATCCAGATGATGCGAAATATGCTGTGGCAAATCAGTTGGATGTACCGCTCGTGAAAGGGGATAATGGCGAACTGACAACTCGTCAGG
>JAGVBM010000219.1 GCA_020059765.1 Bacillota bacterium | reverse complement strand
ATCAAAATAATCGCAACCGATTCCAGAAACATTCCCAAAATGAAGAACATCAGGTTCACACCGATCATAAACATCCACTTGTTGGCCGCATGTTCCTCAATCCATGCCGAAACATCTTGCGGGACCTGTTCGGTGGTCAAGAACATCCCGAACACGACGGCGGAAGCAATGATCAAGAAGATCATTGCCGTAATATTGATTGACTCCTTGAGGACTTCCGCAAATTTCTTCATATTCATCTCTTTATAGATAAATACGGATACAACAAACCCGTAGGCGCTGGCTACAATGGCGGCTTCCGTGGGGGTGACGGCTCCCGAATAGATGCCGCCCAGAATGATGATCGGCAGCAAAAAACCCCAGATCGCCTTTTTACTCTTCTGAATCCGCTGCTCCATGTTTTCTTTGGGCAATGCTCCATAGTTATTGATCCGGGCATGGATAATAGCGGAAACCAGCAGAATGCCGCCTAATACCAAGCCTGGAATAATGCCTGCCGTAAACAGTTTTCCGATCGATTCTTCCGCTACGGAACCGTAAATGATCAGCGGAATCGAAGGCGGGATTAAGATCCCCAATGTGCCCGACGCGGCAACCAGTCCCATGGCATATCGTTTGCTGTAACCGTTATTGACCATGCCCGGAATCATAATGCTGCCGATTGCCGCAGCCGTCGCCGGGCTGGATCCCGAAATAGCGGCAAAGATCATGCTGGCCAGAACCGTAACCACCGCCAACCCGCCCCGAGTGTGTCCGACCCATGATTTCAATGCTTCAATCAGGTAATACGAAATACCGCCCTTTGACATGATGATCCCCGTAAACACGAATCCGGGAATGGCCATCAAGGTGGCGGAGTTCAATGCGCTAAACATCTTTTGGATGACGGGATAGAGGGTGAAATCGATCATGCTTAACGCGATGACACTGGACAAACCCAAGCTGATGGCGATCGGAACACGGATCAAACTGAGAACGGCAAAAGCTGCAAACAGGACGATTGTGGCGTTCATCAGATACTGAGACCTCCTTTGCCATGGGTTTCATTCACATATTGTTCGTGATCGATATGACCCATAATTTCTCGCCGATCCCCTTTGATTGCTCTGATAGTCTTCAACAGGAAATAGAATGCCATCAGCCCCATCCCGATCGGCATTACAATGTACGTTATCCAAATCGGGATTCCCACGTCGATGGTAACAATTTGTTGTTCACGTGCAAGCGCTGTCATTTGGATGCCGGTAACTGTCATAAAGATAGAGTAACCGGCACCAATCAGGTTGGCGATGACACTTACTGCTCTCTTGACCGCGAAGGGAAACCGGTCATACAAAAGATCCACCACAATGTGATGGTTTTCTTTCAAGGCAATTCCGAATCCGATAAAAATCGCCCATACCATCAAAAATTCAAAGATTTCCAACGCCCAGGCAGGAGGCATATTAAAAATGTAACGCATGATGACAGCATACAAACTGACCAATATCCCGCTGACAAAGAGCAAG
This sequence comes from Bacillota bacterium, assembly GCA_020059765.1. Taxonomy (GTDB): domain Bacteria; phylum Bacillota; class Bacilli; order Tumebacillales; family Effusibacillaceae; genus Effusibacillus. Next base: position 13,331 of record JAGVBM010000219.1, on the reverse strand, counting down.
CCGGATGAAAATTCTTCAATTCTGCCGAGCCATTTCAACATGGTTCGCACAAAGACCCCTCCCCTCAGTTCTGTCGACAGTAGTCACTGAATATTATTAGTATACTAAAAGACTTTTCTTAAATGAACAGAAAATTAAATTTTATTTTTCTTTTCAGCATATTCACACTTCTACCAACCGTTTGTTATACTAATAGACAGATTTACATCCATTAAACAGAAGGGGGTGAGGATCCGAATGGAGATACGCAAACTGTATACAGTTGTTGAGGAGACATTCATCGAAGGGTTTAAGGAAAGCTCAAAACCTGTTCGAATTGCGGCCTCCATGGCAGTTGTCAAAAACCCGTACGCCTGCAAATTTACGGAAGACCTTCAGCCTTTGATCGACACTTATTCGGAGAAACTGGGAACACTGCTTCCGCAAAAAGCAATCGAAGCTCTGCAGATTGCCGGAGAGGAAGTGGAAGGATACGGAAAAGGCGCCTTGGTTGGACTCGATGGCGAAATCGAACACGGTTCGGCAATCATTCACACCTTGACATTCGGCAATCCGTTTCGAAAAATTTGCGGGGACGCCGAAACGCTTTTGCCTTCCGCAGAAAAACGGGGAGCAGCCGGTGCCAGTTTGGACCTGGCGATCAAACACAAATTCGATCCTAAAATCAGGAGCCATCACATGAGTTTTGAAGTGCGAATTCCTGATGCGCCGCGCGCAGACGAGATTGTAATCGCCGCCGTTGTAAGCAGCAGCGGCCGAGCGCATCCGCGTATTGGTTCACTGCACAACGAGTTGCGGCAACAGGGAGAATCGGATAAACATGAATGAGCCTATCGGCTTTGTCGGTCTCGGCAATATGGGTATCCCCATGGCGAAGCTTCTCATCAGCAAAGGATGGACCGTTTACGGCTTTGACATCAACGAAGAAGCTTGCCAATCCTTTGCCAGTCAAGGTGGAATTCCGTCTGCTTTACCGGAAATTGTCGAGAAAACCTCTACCATTATCCTGATGCTGCCTAACTCAAAGATTGTCAATGACGTGATACAGCAAATCCTGTCTCTCTCCATTTCAAAAGAAAGAAACCATAACGAAACATTTATTCTCGACATGAGCAGCTCTTTCCCTCCAGACACTCAAGCAAACGCTTCCAAAGCATACGAAATCGGCATTCATTTGCTTGATGCCCCCGTAAGCGGCGGCGTCAAAAAAGCGGTAAGCGGCGAACTGACCATCATGGTCGGCGGTGATGAAACGGCGTTTCAACGGCAGCTGCCCATATTGCAGACTTTCGGCAATAACATCTTTTACTTGGGTGAAAGCGGTTCCGGCCATTTGGTGAAATCTTTAAACAATTATCTGTCGGCAGTCCACATATTGGCCACCAGTGAAGCCATCCGAATTAGTTCCAATTTCGGAATTGATCCGCAGGCAGCAATTGAAGTTTTTAACCGCAGCAGCGGCAGAAGCGGTTCCACCGAATACAAATTCCCTGAATTTGTACTGACCGAAACTTACAACTCAGGTTTCAGTCTGGATCTGTTGGCCAAAGACATTGACATAACCAGACAATTGTTGGAGAAAACCGGAGACGCCACGTTGCTCGTCAAGTTGATTTCCGACACGTATCATGCCGCGAGCCGGTCTTTGCGCACAAATGCTGATCATACCGAGATCTTTCGTTATGTTTCTGCTTATATTCAAAAAAAGTTTTAATTCGAAGGGGGTTTTCAAATGTCCAAGTTCAAAAAAATTTCTGCGCTGCTGCTGACGCCGGTTCTTGCCCTGAGTTTGGCCGCGTGCGGCAGCGGAAGCAAAGAAACCGCAAAACAAGGCGGAACTTCCGGATCGAACTCCGACATCCAGGAGTTGACCGTCAAAATTTCGCACGTCGTGGCCGAGAACACACCGAAACACAAAGGTGCATTGGCCATGAAAGACGCCATTGAAAAGGCTTCCGGCGGAAAAATCAAGGTGCAGGTGTATCCGAACAGCCAACTGTTCGGGGACAAAGATGAATATCAGAACCTGGTAGCGAATAACGTGCAGTTTCTGATCCCCGACATGGCCAAATTGGTCGGAAACGACCCCGGCTTCAACATCCCTTCCATGCCGTTCCTGTTCAGCAGCGACAAGGCCGCTGCCGCTTTCTGGGATGGCCCCAAAGGACAGGAAATTTTTAAAAGGCTGGAAAAAGACGGCGTACTTGGTTTGTCATTCTGGCCCAACGGACCCAAACATCTGACCAACAATAAACGTCCGATCAAGTCGCCGGAAGACGTAAAAGGCTTGAAATTCCGTACGCAGGGCGGTCAAGTGCTGGAGAAGGTGTACTCCACTCTGAATGCCGGTTCCGTATCCATCCCGTTCAACGAACTGTATACGGCCCTGCAGCAAGGCACCGTCGACGGCCAAGAAAATACGTTCAGCAACATTGAGTCCAAGAAATTTGATGAAGTTCAAAAGTATATGACGGTCATGGGTCATACCCGTGTCGATTATGTGTTGATGACCAACACCAAATTCTGGAGCAGTTTGAATCCGGCAACGAAGAAAATCATTGAAGACGGTGTCAAGAAGGGAACGGAGGTCGCCCGTTCGGAAGCTGACAAGATCAATTCCGACGCTTACGCGAAGATCAAACAGCGCGGAAAAACGCAAATTTATGAGCTCTCGAAAGATGAAATCAACAAATTCCGTGAAGCTATGAAACCCGTTTACGACGAATACGGAAAGATTATCGGGGAAGATATCATCAAAGATGCAATGAATCGTTAAATTCCCGGCAGATTGGAAAAACCCCTTGCTGTACGGTTGCACAGCAAGGGGTTTTTGCCATTTGATAGACTTATAGAGATTTGATCCGGCGACAGATTTCGTCTGCCACCTCGCGGGTCGAGGCCTTTCCCCCGATGTCCGGAGTTTTCATTCCGTCAGCGGTAACTTGTTCGATTACATTCAACAATTGTTGGCCAAGTTCTGCTTCGCCAAAATGGTCGAGCATCATTTTGGCCGTCCATATTTGTCCGATCGGATTGGCAACCCCTTGTCCGTAGATGTCAGGCGCCGATCCGTGTACAGGTTCAAACATGGACGGGTACTTTCCGTTCAGGTTGATATTCGCAGCCGGCGCAATGCCAATGCTGCCCATGATGGCCCCGCCGAGGTCAGTCAGAATGTCGCCGAACAGGTTGCTTGCCACAATCACGTCAAAGATGTGTGGGCGCGTGACGAAGAAGGCGGACAGTGCGTCAATATGGAAAGAAGCCGTCTCGATATCCGAATATTCCTGTTTGACTTCTTTGAACACTTCGTCCCAGTACGGCATGGAATGGAAGATTCCGTTCGATTTTGTGGCGCTCGTGACATGTTTTCGCCGCTTGCGAGCCAACTCGAAAGCGTATCGCATCGCTCTTTCCGTTCCTTTTCTGGTAAAGATGGCATTCTGAATCGCAATCTCATCTTCGCCGCGGTGAATACGTCCACCGATCTCGCTGTATTCGCCTTCGCTGTTTTCCCGTACGACGATCAAATCAAAATCCTTCGGGTTCACCAAAGGAGATTGAATGCCTGTGATCAACTTCGCCGGTCGAATGTTGATCACCTGCTCAAATTCGCGGCGGATCTTGATCAATAATCCCCAAAGAGAGATATGGTCGGGGACAAGCTGCGGATTGCCGATTGCCCCCAGAAAGATCGCATCAAATCCTTGGAGGGTTTGCAGCCCGTCATCCGGCATCATTTTCCCATGTTCCAGATAGTATTCACTGCTCCATGGAAATTCTGTGAATTCCAGTTTGATTCCGCCATGAACTTCCTCGATCGCTCGCAAGACATCGAGCGATACGGGCACAACCTCCCTGCCAATCCCGTCTCCCGGGATTACGGCGATACTCAGCTTTTTCATTTGATTGGCCTCCTTGGATTTGAGTCATGATAGCGGCGGTTGTCATTTCGATGCCTGGATGATGTTCTTTAAGTGAATCAAGTCATTGTTGATATGGGCGGTCATCACCAATCCGGCCTTTTCTTCATTCCGTTCTTTGATCGCTTCGAAAACTTCTTGATGTTCATTGAAAATCACCCATTTCCTGTTTTCCCCCTGAAAATTAAGCACTCGGAAATAGTAAGTAAGGGAACGCAAATCGTGAATCTGTTTCTGCAGTCGTTTGTTTTGGCTGAATTGGACAATCAAATCGTGAAATTTTGCGTTTAACGAAATGACCGTTTCACTTTTTTGCTCGTCTTCTCCCTCCAGAAGTTTCTTTGTCTGTACCAATGTTGTCTCAATTTCTTTTAATTCCCTGTTTGCAGACAGCCGCGTTGTCAATCGAGCCGCCAAAGATTCCAATACCATCCTGCATTGGTAAATATCCTCTACATCCTTCATGGATGGCTTGTAAACCGTAATCTTCGACTTGTCGTCAATCACCAGCAAACCCTCTTTTTCCAATGCTCGTACCGCTTCCCTGACAGGACTGCGGCTTACGTTAAATTCCCGCGCGAGTTTCGCCTCATAAATTCTCTCACCCGGTTGAAACACACCTTGCACGATCATTTGTTTGATCGAATTATAAATTTGATCATAAAACGGTATCGGTTTATCAATTGAGAAGTGATTCATTTCCTCCACCTACTCTTGTCGTCTGTCGACAGATGCTATACATATTTTATTCTATTCCGAATTGAATGACAATATCTTCATTCTCTATCTGCGGCATCAGGCGCGGCTCCTGTTCAACATGTTTGTTACAGATAACCGAGCCATGACCACCACGTCAGAGCCATCACATAAGTCAAAGCAATGGAAACGGCCGTCAGCCAAATCCCAGGTTTCAAGAAATCCCGCTGGGTGACCCATCCCGTTCCGTGAACCATCACTCCGGGTATGGTCTCTACCACCAGCATGAAACCAAACAAACTGGTCATTCCCGCGATGAATCCCAGCAGTATGGACGATGATTGCGTGGATTGGGACGACAATGCCATCACGACCGGAACAGTGGCAATCACCGCTGTGGATACATTGGAAGTCACCTTATGAATCAATTGGGTCAAGATGGCCACCGTCAGTACGGCGATTGACGGATTGGCAAACAGATACGAGGTAAATCCACTTTCCAGCCATTTTGACAAATATCGAATCGCTCCGGTCTCATATAACGCGCGCCCCAATGAAAGGGTAACTCCCAACAGCATCAATGTGCCGAAATGAATGTTCAACATCTTTTCCCAATCGGCCACCTTGATGCCCGGCCAGGCCATCAACACGGCGCCGATCAAGGCGGGAACAACCGGCGGCAACCCGTGAATTCCTTCCAGGGTCCATAAGATGAAAACGAAAACCAGTATGGCCAACAATCTCTTTTCCCTTGAGGTAATCGGCCCCAGCTCTGCAATCATTGTTTTCATCTTCTCTTTCAGCTCGCGAGGCGCCTCCTCTGTCACCGGAAAGGATTTGGACAAGACAAACCAAGAGACGGGAATCAGGATCAGCCACATGGGAAACGCCAGCAGCAGCCAGTCAAAATAGGTGATGTGCTGCTTTGTATAGTAGTGAATAAGATCCACAGTAATTACATTTCCGATTGCCGCCGGCAGGATTCCGGTGCCGCTTACATTGCTTGCCACGGCAACGCCCAATAACAGCTGCTTTGACAGCATATCCTCTTTCTTCAATTCCAAGATTGCAACGACGGAAAAAACAATCGGCAGCAGTATCGCCGTTCGAACGGAAGCAGCCGGAATAAAAATGGCCATGACTTGGGGAATCAAGATCGTGCCTGCCAAGATGCCTCCCTTTTTTTCACCCAACCCGTATAAAAGATGATAGGCCAATCGTTTTCCGAGAGACGTTTGCTCCACCGCACTGGCCAGCATCATGCCGGCGACAATCAAAAAAGCCGCCGGCGAGGCGAATCCCGACAATACGAATTCGGTCGTTACCGCTCCCGATATGGGCAGCGCGAACAAGACAAGGACGGCTGTCATGGAAAAAGGGATCGGTTCCAAAACCCATAGTACAATGGCAGCCAGTGTAATCGCCAAAGTAACCCGCGACGGATATTCAACGCTGGCCGGTAATCCCAGATAGACAAGCAGGAATACAAAAACGGACAAACCAAAAAAGAAAAGCTTCTTATTCCGAACCCAACTCGGCTCTTTCATGGACGTACCCGACACCTTCTTGCCATCATCCATCGGCTTATTTGACCTTTTTTTCAGGATAGGGCATGAAAAATTATTTGTCTAGTTATTTACGAATATTTAGACAGAAAGAAGACCAGTCGCTGCCAACGACCAGCCGAATCTAAATTCTTATGAGATTCCGTATTTTTTCAGCCTGTCGTACAGCGAAGTTTTGCTTATGCCAAGCAGCGCCGCCGCTTCGTACCGGTCGTTGCCGGCCAATGCCAATGCCTGTTTGATCGTTTCCTTTTCCGCCTCTTCGAGCACCTTTTTCAGATCGAGCTTGCTTGATGCATTGACCGCTTCTTTTTTCATCTTCAGATAGTAAGGCAGATGCTCTTTTTCAATCGTTGAAAATTCGACCAAGTTCATGGCCCGCTCCAGCACATTTTCCAACTCGCGCACATTTCCCGGCCAATCATGCTGCAGCAAGATTCGCATGGCTTTCCCGTCTACATGTGTCACCGTATGTCCAAATTCCCGGTTCAGCTTTTTCAGCAGCTTGTCTGTCAGCAAGCTGATATCTTCCTTCCGTTCACGCAAGGGCGGAATATCCAGCCGGATCACATTCAGCCGATAATACAGATCTTGCCGAAACTTCCCCTGTTCGACCAACTGCTCCAACGGGGCGTTGGTAGCCGCAATGATCCGGACGTCAATCGGTAGCGTTTTTTGTCCGCCGACCCGTTCCACTTCCATTTCCTGCAGCACCCGCAGGATTTTCGTTTGCATGTTGAGCGGCATTTCCCCGATTTCATCAAGAAAAAGCGTCCCCTGGTTGGCCAGTTCAAACTTGCCCGGTTTGCCTCCCTTTTTCGCTCCGGTGAAAGCTCCTTCTTCATAACCGAACAGTTCGGATTCCAACAAGTTTTCCGGAATCGCGGCGCAGTTGATTTTGACAAAAGGTTTGTGCGCGCGGGGACTTGCCTGGTGGATCGCATGGGCAAACAATTCTTTGCCGGTTCCCGACTCCCCCGTGATCAGTACGGTAGAATGACTCCAGGCCGCCTTCCGGGCGAGCGTTTTCATTTCCGCCATCTTGCCGCTGGCGCCAATAATGTGCTCAAAGCTGTATTTGGCCGTACTTTCCCGCCGCAGTTCGCTTTTGTAATATTCGACTTCCATCGACAGCCGTTTGATTTTTTCCGTAATCGCGTTCATTTCGCTGCGATTGCGAAACACCACCGTCCCGACGGCTCCGATGACCTTCCCGTTTTGGCGGATCGGAAAGCGGTTGGCGATCATGTCGTTGTCCCGGATGCGCTGCAAGTCTGCCACTTCTTCCTTGCCGGTGCGTACCACAATATGCATGCGTGTGTTTTCAATCACTTCCTGAACCGGTTTGCCGATGGCATCTTTACGCTCGACCCCCAGAAAATCGCAATAGGCATCGCTGAGCATGACGACTTTCGCTTCAATGTCCACCACGACGACCCACTCATATGCCGTGTTGATGATCGTTTCAAGGATTTCCTGGTTGATTTCCAACCCGCCTCCTCCTCTCCTCCCGCTGTCGAATTACCTGCAGATCGTGATCGATTACAACCGCACGATCGTCCTTCCCCGCACTTCTCCCTGCAATATGGCAGACAGTGTTCTCGGCAACTCTTCAAGGGAGATTTCCTGTCCGATGCTTTCCAACAGACCGGCCGGTTTCAGCTCCCCTGCGAGCCGATTCCACAGGTTCACCCGCACATCCATCGGACAATAAACGGAATCGATTCCCAACAAATTGACGCCTCGCAAAATAAAAGGGAAGACGGTTGTCTGTAAGTCTGTGCCGCCTGTCAAACCGCTGACCGCAACCGATCCGCCATATTGGACGCTGCTCAACAGATAGGCCAGAGTTTTCCCTCCGACGGGATCGACCGCAGCCGCCCAGCGCTCTTTTTGCAGCGGACGACTGGTGTCAGTCACTTCTTCCCGGCCCAGAATCTCCTTCGCCCCCAATTGCTTCAGGTACTGATGTTCCGACACTTTTCCCGTACTCGCCACAACCTCATATCCGAGTTTGGCCAGTATGGCAACCGCCGTGCTGCCTACGCCTCCTGTGGCTCCCGTGACGAGAACAGGCCCTTTGTCCGGTCTCACACCCAGCTCTTGTAAGCGCTGTACCGATAATGCTGCGGTAAAACCGGCCGTGCCAATCGCCATTGCTTCTTTCATACTGAGTCCCTTTGGCAAGGGAACGATCCAACCTGCAGGAACGCGAGCATATTCACTGAACCCGCCAAAATGGGACACGCCCAATTCGTAACTGGTGACAATCACTTCATCCCCCGGTTGGAAGCGGGAATCCGTCGACTCCACCACCCTTCCGACCAAGTCGATCCCGGGAATAAAGGGATAGGACCGGACAATTCTCCCGTTGGGAATGCTGGCCAATCCGTCCTTGTAGTTCACGCTGGAATACGCCACCCGGATCAAGACATCGCCTGCGGGCAGATCGTCCATCGTCAATTCTTGAACGCCCGCCGAAAAGGAGTCTTCCCTTTTCTCAACCAAGAACGCGCGAAATGAAGTGTTCATTTGTTTCCCCCCGCCACTCGCAATTTTGCCAAGCCATAGTTTCATGATAGCAAAAAGACAGGGCGAATCCCATCCCTCATGAATCGAAACAGCAGGTCCGCCTGTTGCTGCTTATGTTAAAATAGAGGGGCTGTCCCAAAGCAGAAATACTGCTTAAGGGTACAGCCCTTTATAAAATGATGCACAAACGGATGTAATTACCAGTCTTAGGATAATTCGTTAATTTCGTTTAATACTCCATTCCATAATTCACTGCGCAATTGAAAACATTTTTCTCCAATTTGCAAAGCTTGTTCAATTTTCCTAGGATCTTTTTCACATAACTCGAGCAATAATTGTTCGGCAAGGGGGCCATGATGTTCTTCATCAACTTCAATATGCCTTTTTACATAAAAAATTAAACGTTCACTAGATTTACCCGTTACAATGAGGGAATCCAAAAGCGGCTTAAACATCTCGGGAATTAATCCTTCCCTCCCGTAGAAAAAAGCTGCAGCAACTTCATGCAATTCCCCTTTTTCAGCTAATTCTAAGTTAAAAGATACAAATTCGGCAGCACTTTGAGGTATATTTTTATCTTGCAAAGCTTCAGAAACACTTTTTCCATTTTTAAGATCGTTTAAAAATGAATTGATCGGAATCAAATCCGCACCTACTTCGGTCATTGCGTCTAAATACAATTCAAAATGACTTTTATATCCTCCTTTGCCATCAATATCAGACTCTTCCGCTACAACAATTTCATTGATCAACCGTGTGAAGAGTGGTTTGTCGTAAGGAAACCAAGGAACTGAGACAGAGGTAACCGATCTTTGCAGCCTCTTTAATAAACTCATAAAATCCCAAACAGCAAAAACATGGTGTTTCATGAAAACTTTTACTTTCTCTGCAGTATTGACTTCTTTATACATAGGGTGTTCCAAAAGTTGTGTTCGGATCAAAGTGATTTCGTTTAACAAGGTTTTTCCTCCCTTTTTTAAAATTTTTACGATCTGGAGTGCATCATGCAAAGATGTTTGACCTGTGAAGGCCAAAATATCTCTAGGTGAATCTTCTCGCTGCCGAGCACACATCCCGAAATCCAATAGTCAAGCCACTTAAATTGAAACAAAAAGTATTCACCAGCCTGACAATCGGAAATTTCGAAACATCCAGAGCGATCAATTACACTGAACGAGGCGAAATCCTTCGCCAACCCCATCCCAATTGCCTTGGAATAGGCTTCCTTAAGAGACCACAGTGATGCGAATGCAGCTTCCCGATCCGGGTTATTATCGATCTGTTCATATTCAAGTTCGTGAAAAAATCTTTTTGCAATCCCTACGCAATCGCTAATAGACTCTTTTTTCTCAACATCGACCCCGCACGCCATGTTTCTTGTAAAAAGTGCGGTTACCAGATTGCCGGAGTGGCTCAGGTTGAATTCGAAATCATTTTCTGTTGCGAGTGAGGGTTTTCCATGCTGGTTATAGGCAAATACCCACTTGTCCAGCTTTGTGTCCGGGTGATAATGACTTAATATAGCCCGTAGCATGAACCTGCCCAGCAGGTAATTTGCCCTGCTCGTTTCGTTAATGTACCCCAAATATCTTTGTTTCTCTTCGTCTGGCAAAAGTAATAGATAACTTGATGCCTGTTCCTTATAAAAGAAGTCGCTGTTCCCGATCCAGAGATGAACCTCTTTCCCGATAGGTGGGTTTATAGGGAAACTTTGCATATACGGTTACCTCTCAATAGAATGAATATTGGCCCATTATTGTCAACCCATGATACTAGGGTGGATACCAGCGGTCGGCAAGCGGCAATGCTGCGGCAACACTTACTCCGGCGATTCCCAACAGGAAACTGTATACGTATACTTCAGAGAGTGAGTTACCATACTTCCACAACAAAAAGAATGGAAACATGAAAACTATGAAGATCACATCAGTATAGAGGAAAGAGCCCAGCAATGACGACCAATAGCCTGTTTTTATAAACATTTTTGTTGGCATGAACATCTCCCTTCCCCCAGTTAAACAAGGGAAAAGTTTACTACTCTGCGCAGTTCTTCGACGTCCTCTTCCCTGTCATATGATAAACTGGCGATCTCCGGTTGGCTTTTTCTCATCAGATTGCGCAAGATGGTTTGCGGTCCCAATTCAACCGCGATCTGCACACCTTGGTTGCGAAGGTATTCAATAATCAAATCCCAGCGGACAGGGCGTGTCATCTGAGTGGTCAAATTGTCGACAATATCAGCTTCACTTCTGTAGGGAAGGGCGGTTACATTGGAAACAACGGGCCACACCAACGGACGATATGTGTACGCTTGTAACGTTTCATTCAGTTTGCTGGCAGCAGGTTGCATAAGCGGGCTGTGGAAAGGGGCACTGACACGCAAAGGAACGACCGTTCCCCCTGCCTCGTTGAGCTTGCTGCCCGCGCGGTTAACAGCCGATTCATGGCCCGATATGACAATTTGTTCGGCAGAATTGTAGTTTGATATCACGACAACCTCTCCATAGTTCGAGCATTGTCGGCATACAGTTTCGATTGCGTCTGCCGATACACCGCTGACCGCAGACATGGCCCCCGAACCAAGAGCAACCGCTTCCTGCATGTATTGACCGCGCTGTCTTACAATTTGTAAGGCGTCGGTAAATTTGATTGCTCCTGCCGCCGTCAACGCAGTGATTTCGCCGAGGCTGTGACCTGCCATGCATACTGGCGGCGAATCAAATTCTTGCATGTAAACATGCAGGGCAGCTATACTGACAGTCAAAATGGCCGGTTGGGCATTTTCGGTCCGGGTAAGTTCTGTTGTGTTGCCTTCGAAACACAACGTTTGCAGGTCAAAATCCAAAACATCGTTGGCTTGTTCAAACACAAGTCTGGCGATCTTGAAATTCTGGAACAGGGATTGTCCCATTCCCACATATTGCGAACCTTGCCCCGAAAACAGGAAAGCGATTTTTTGCATATTGTTTCCCTTCCATCCACTTAGTGATTGTTCATGTCATAGATCCGCAGTCTTTCAAATCATGCTTAAATCGCAACCTTGTCCTTGTCTGCAAGCAGATTGAGACATCCTTCATAAGACAATCTTCCGTGTACCAGGTCACTGATGATGGAAGTCAGAAGCTCGGGGTTCTCATTTTGGAATATGTTTCTCCCGATTGAGACTCCAGCTGCCCCTCCCAGAAGAGCGTCGTTGATCATTGACAGGAACTGCATCGGGTTGTTCATGCTGGCCCCTCCCGCAATCAGAACCGGAATATGCACACCATTCACCAGCTTTTCCATGCTTTCAATCGATCCGGGATAGTCAACCTTGACCAAATCAGCTCCCAATTCCTCGCCAAGACGGGCTGCGTGCTCAATATGAAAGGTCTCTTTTGGCGTCTTATGGGAATACATCATAGCCAACAGCGGCATACCCCATTCAAGGCAGGCCTTGGAAACATCGCCCAATTTTCGAATCATCTCCGTTTCGAAAGCGGCACCCAGATTAACGTGAACGGAAATACCATCGGCACCTAATTTGATCGCTTCTTCCACCGTGCAGACCAGAACTTTGCGGCTGGCATCGTGGCTCAAAACGGTAGATACGGACAAATGCACCAAGAACCGGCCTTTTGCCAAATCAGGATATTTGCTGATTTTTTTCAGCAAACCCTTGTGGAGGATGACTCCGTCGGCTCCACCATTGACGAGTTGTTGAACGACGTTCAGATAGTCCTCCAACCCCGGTATCGGCCCCAGAGTTGTCCCGTGATCAATTGGGACCAAGCATGTTCTTTGACTTTCAGGACCAATCAGACGTGCCAATCGAAATTCTTTTCCGTACATTAACTTTCGCCCTCCTTAGGAATGAAATTTCCTTTTTATCAAGTTCATTTCTCCACAATCATTTCATCAATTTTAATGCCCACGTGGCGCCCGCCTTCACAAATGTAAACCAACAGTTCATCTCCCTTCTTAATGCTGGAAGCGTTTCGCGGTTCGCCGTTTCCCCCAAATATTCGGATGTGCCAATCGTCCTGCACAATCGTATTCACTTCTACGCCATCCGCATCAACCACGATCCGCAGGAGAGGCCTCATTTCAATTTTTACCCTGCCTACGCTCACTTCACGAGTATTCCCCTCTGTATCCACGACAAGAACTTTACTGCCTCCTTTCAACTCCGTGATGTATTGGGTCATGTTTTCCGGTGTCCACACATACGAATGCACCGCACCCGCATTGACTCGAAACGGGCGCAACTCCATGTAAGGCAGGAAATGGGTCTCGGAACTGACAAGGAGTCCTCCCGTAGAGGTAGACCCGATTATCATCCCTTCATTCTGATTGAGTAAGCTGGTCGTATCAATGCAAGCCCGGAAGCCCATCCCAACATGTTGGACCTCCACAACTTTCCCTTTTACCAGTCCCAGTTTGCCGGTTTGTGAATTTGTGATGAACTGGTTAATCGACATAATTTCCTGAGTATCTTCGCTTTTCACCAAAACGCCGTCACTCCCCACTTCCATGACTCCGAGTGTGATTTCCATTTCCTGATAAGTCCGAACGAGCTTAATCAATTGGGTCTCCATGTTTTGCAATCGGGCAATCAACAATTCCAATGGAATGT
>JAGVBM010000283.1 GCA_020059765.1 Bacillota bacterium | reverse complement strand
CTTCATGTTTCTGGCATCAAACCATACCGGTCTATTACTCATCCGATCCAATCCCCCTGACTTTTGGTTTTCCTCCTGGTTAAAGGAGCATATTTCATTACCAATCCATTGACTGTCTGCATGACAGAAGAATGAGCGCTGTGAAGAAAGAAGTGTCCGCCCGGGAACATCCGCAGGTCAAAATCCCCGTCGGTATACCTTTGCCACGCGTCAAGCTGCGCCATTGACACTTCCGGGTCGTTGACGCCACCCAGCACAAAAATCGGGCATGGAACCCTTCGTGGATCGGTTCTCTTGTAGCGATCGACAATGGCAAAATCGGCCCGCAAAGTCTTCAGATAATGATCCATAAACTGGTCATTGTCCAAAATGTCGGGTGCCGTGCCGCCAAGAAAACGCAATTCTGCAATGAAATCTTCACGAGACATCGTATGTCGGATTCGACGCGGAAATTGCGGATCGGGTGCCATCTGAGCAGCCAGGATCAACTGTTCCGGCAAACGCTCATTGCGCTCTTCCAACTGCAAAGCCAACTCATAAGCCAGTATGGAACCCATGCTGTACCCGAGCAAAATATAAGGGGTATCCAGCATCGGCGTTATAGCTTCTTGCAATTTATCCAGCAACGGTTTCAAGTCGGTAAAAGGGGGTTCTGTGATTCTTCTTTCCCGCCCCGGCAATTGGATTGCGATAAAATCCAACCATTCCGGATAGTCAAGGTCATTTAGCCAACGGCGAAATATGGAAGCGCCACCTCCGGCATACGAAAACGCAAACAGTCGAAGGTGTTTCGTATGGGACGGACGCCGAATCCCAATCCACTTATCCGTCACAAGGTCTATCATCGCGTACACCTTCTCCCGAACTGTAAAATTGTCTTGATCCACAAGTGATGAACCGGGATCTGCTGGTTGTTGAGCAGCATGAAAGCTTGCCTATTCGATGTTTTGCCGCAGTTTCTTGTACTCCTCGTAAGTGTGCGGACCCTGGTGAGTTCTTACAAGATTCCATGCTTTTGCCGCATCCCGCATCGACTTGCCTGCGTTCCGTTCCCTGTCTGCCATATAATCGCGGACAAACTGGTTATACTCCCAGGTTTTCTCGATCTTTGGCTTGTAATTTTTATCTTTCCTCCGTTCGTATTCTGCAGCCCATTCCCGCGCGAGGTCCCCATAAGTCAAAGTTCGATGCTTGTTTTCCCGGCGGAATTTTTGCAAATGGGCGGTAAAGTGAAAGTGATCGCCAATGACCGATTTGAAGAAAGCGCGAGTTTCGTCGTTGCACCTGTAGTCATTCGTAACGACTGAGTCGAGGGTAATGGGTCCTTTTCCTTTTGTTTTTGATTTTTCGCTTTTTTTTGGCTGATTCTTCTTGTCAATCGTTCCAGTCGTTAGATACATCTCAATCCTGGCAACAAGATCAAGTTTTTGTCCCGAAGTTGGCAATCCCAGTTGACGGCAGAACTTCGCAAGTTCGTCAAGGTACCAATAGAAATTTCGAAAATCGTGTATGCTGATTTCAGGAGTCAATGGGGGACGCTCAGAGCTCAACTGACGTCCCTCAGTGCGTTCCTTGCTTTCCTCCATCAAGCTCCACCTCACTTCCAACTAAAATCCCCATTTTCATCCATTTATTGCTCAACCATCGGTAATAATTTATCCCCCCTCGAACACCTTCATCAATTACCAGTCCCAACCACAATCCAACGATGCCATACTCAAGCTTCAAACCGAAATAATAGGCAAAGGGGATGGCAACGGCCCACGTTGCCACAATGCTCCAAGCAGCCGGAAATACAGCATCGCCGGTCGCTTTCAGCGCGTATCCTGTCATCGTGCTGAGTGATCGAAGGGGTTCAAGCAGCAGACCGACCAACAGCAATTTGGCTCCGGCTTCTAGGATTGTTTCGTTATCGGTAAAGATGCCGATTAGGACATTGCTTAGCAAATACAGCACAATGGCAATACCGCCGCTTCCTGCCATTGCTATGACCAGATTGCTGGCCAACACTTTTTTGGCATCCTCATGGAGTTGCGCACCAACCCGATGGGCCACCAGGACCTGGTTGCCGATCGCAATTGAAGCTGCCCAGCATATGGCCAAGGTAAGCAAATTCATCACATAGGTTCTTGCCGCCATTGCCTCTTCTCCCAACTGAACGGCCATCGCTGATATCACCAGCATCCCCAACTCGGTTGATATCGGCTGCACCGCAGAGGGAAGGCCGATTGCCAGTACCGGTTTGACAGTTTGACTGAAATTTCGGAACAATCGACTCCAGTTGTAGGGAACCTGAAACTGGCGCTTGATGACAAACCAGAAGAACAGTAAAACGACAATTTGGGAAATGGTGGTTGCCAGAATGACACCGAAAATCCCCATTTCTAGCCCGTACAAGAACAGAATGTTTAAGCCAATGTTCAGGACATTGACAAGAATCCCAGCATACATGTTCCAGACGGTCTTGCCTTGGGATATGAACACACTGGCCAGTGCATACTTCATTGCCATCACGACCAAAGCCAAGGAAATATAGTGCAGATAGGTGTCGGCAAAAGTGAACGCATCGCCAGAGAGTCCCATGGCCTTGGATATTGCGGAGGACCCGAAGAAAAATAGAAGTCCGGTGGCCAGACCTGCCATCGTATTGATGAAAAGGGTTCCGGTATACGTGTCCTCCACTTTATCCGTCTGCTGGGCACCCAGGAATTGTCCCGCGACGTTGGACCCTCCTTGGGCTATCATCATGAACAGCAGAACTGCCACCATGAACACCGGGATCATCGAACCAACACTCGCAGCAGCCGTGTCTGAAATGCGGCTCAAAAAGAATGAGTCTGTAAAGAACACGGAAAACGTCAGAAGGAAATCTACGAAAATCGGGATGGCAATCATCCAGATCGTCAACCTGAACAACGGATTTTCGGCCTTGTTTTGCATTTCGCTCATAATCAACCTTCCTTATGGTAGAGTTTTGATACTGGCAAGCCATGTCAGGCACTTTTTCGCAACCGGTTACCGATGGGACGGACCCGTGAGCAAAGTGCCCCAATGACGGGTTAACGCAAAGGGCTGGCAATCAAGGATTTGATACGCTCCTCAATGGAGGCACGGTCAAACTGATTGTAGAGTGAAATTCGATTGCGAACGACGTTGCCCCGGTACCATTTTTCATACATCTCCTGCCGCACTCCATAGCTGTCGGCTACCAAATCCCATGCCACTCGAAAGAGACGGGACTTCTGATCAACCTCGATTCCTTTTCCCCTCATGTATTTTTCCAACAACGGGCGGAGTTCCGGAGACGCCAGATCAGCCTCGCTTGGCTGCATGATGATTCCGGAAGCGCCGATTTCGCGGACAATTTCTGTCACCCGTTCGGCGACCTGGGCGGCGTAGGCGTCAGGCCCCAACGTACTTCCCGGAGCAACATGCCCCCCTTCCGTTAAATAGGCTTCCTGCTGCATTGCCAAAAGTGCGAGCCGGGTCATTTCCACGTAAGTTGTCAATTCACCCAGCATGTTTTGAATCTCCCGGAAGTTGTTCACACCAATGGATTTTGAAATAAGCGATGCCACTCCCAGCAACGTGAGAAGCCGATGGTAAAAACGGATGTGTCCGACATACAATGCCCATGCATTCAGGCGGGAAAAACCTTCAAGAGCGGTTTGACTGTCATGGAGCAAAAACACTCGTTCCCAAGGCACAAAAACGTCATCAAAGAACAGCATCGCGTCCTGCTCATCATAGCGACTGGCAAACGGATGGCTGTGGCCGGTGATATGCAGGGAATGAGCCTTACGGCACAGGATCTTGAGCCCCGGAGACGCCATCGGCAAAGCACACCAAACCACAAATTCCGGCCGCTCCCGCAGTGCAAAGTTAGGCGACATATAAATCAGAACCTCGTGTGCAAGAGGTGCCAGCGTAGCCAATTGTTTCGCTCCCCGGATAATGATGCCATCCGATGTTTCTCTGACAACTCGCAGGGCCATGTCCGGATCATCAACCGGGGTGGCCGAACGGTCAATTTGCGGATCCCCGATCGCATGGGTAATGCTGATGTTATGCTCCTGGCAGTAGAGATGGTAACGGATGACATTCTCCCGAAAACGGGGATCAATCCTGCCCAGTCTGTCTCGGAAATCATACAGACCGACGACAACGTTTGACATAAAATCGGGTACCCTTGGCAACTGCCCCCAACTCTGCTCCATCCAGATATGGGAATTCTCCCACTTTGCCGCCAGCTGCTCCTTTGTTGTCGGCAACAAGTAGGACAGGCTGACACGGTTCCCACTGTAGGGAGATACGGACGTCATCCTCTCTTTGAAGTCATCCGAATGTTGCAAATCGTACAGACGCACCAATTCCCCCAGCAATCCCGAAAATGCAGGATGTGCAGTAACATCGACCTTCCTGCCGTCCATCCAGACTTCACGGCCATCTTTCAAGCTTTCAATGTAGGCCTTGCCGGAAAAAACTCCCGTTGCCCTGTGCATCTCCATCTGCAATTGGTAATCCAATTGCGGATGGAAAACGGACTGTTTTTTCTGAATCGCATCCATACCCGCTACCTGCTCCTCTCTGCCCAAGAATTCACGTCTTACACGACGGTACTGGCAACCTGGGATTCATGTTCAAGAATGAATTTTTCAAGAATGGGATTGAAGAGATCGTGGTGAGTCATGAAAGGATAATGTCCTGCACCAGGAATCTCTTCGAGCACAGAGTTGGGAACGTGCTCGTGAATGACGCGTGATCGTTCTGGATTCACCACTGTGTCAAGATCACCATAAATGCATTGCGTTGGTATCTGAATTTGAGGCAGCCATTCCAAGGTAGACAACGTCAACATTTCATTGAGATATTTCATAGCCGTTAACGGGTTTGCGCACTGGCTGTTCAGCAGCAAGTCTCGGCCTTGCAGGATATCGTCTTTCCGCTTTCTGTTTCTTCCTTTGAGGTGGGCAGCCACGTTGTCAAAGTCCGCTTTCAGCGAATTTGAGACTGTTTGCACCATTCCCATGATTTCCTCGATCTTCAAGTTCGCCATCTCAAAATCGGGCAGGTCGGAATTGTCATAGAAACCGCCCACCAGAGAAAGTGAGGAGACCTGTTGCGGGAAGAACCGTGCCAGATAGGTCGCGGCAATGGATCCGAAACACGACCCCACCACGTGAACCGGACGTCCCAAATTCAGCCGCTCCAGAACCTCGCTAAAGACCGTGGCCACTCCTTTCGTGTTGGCTTCCTTGATGGTTTGACTCAAGCCATATCCAGGAGCGTGAATGACAAGCAATTGAAACTTCTCGCGAAGATGCAGGAACTGTTTGTACCAAACCGGAACCGTTAATGCCACGGCAGGCAGGAACAGGATCGGTATTCCCTGTCCCATCGCAATGACTTCCACTTGTTCACAGGACGGAGTCTTCATCAGGAGTTGCACCAATCCTTCAGCCGACTGTCGGGCCAGATCAAACCTGTCATGGAACACGCCGTTTTCAGCATTTCGTAATGTAGAATCCCGGTAGGACAGGCCATAGCTTTCGAAAAAGGTGGGGACATCTTCAGGTTCTACCGTACGAAGAGCTTCGACATCCTCAATAATCCCCCTTTCGTTGCTTACCTCGTCTGTCATGGTCTTCAAGTCGGTCGATCCAGCCACTACCCATGAAAACAGTTCAGGCTCCGGCTCCCCACTTTCCGGTTGTTCTGCCTCAGACGGCTCCTGTGCCGCGTCTCCACCCAAAAGTTTGCTTATCGCATCCGAATGGTTGTTCAGAAGATAAACGGCGATTTCATGAATCGTTTGATTCTCAATAATCAAGGTCGCAGGCAGAGTTCCCATTCGTTCTTCAAGCGCCTTGTGCAGATTGATGACAATCAGTGAATCGACACCGTAATTGGCAAGGTCCATCTGAACGTCGAACTTCTCCTTGCCAATCTTCAACGATTCGGCAAATATTTCTTTTACCTGCTCGCTGACAACCTCAAGCGAGATTTCACCGGAGATTCCGGTTGAATCCTGATGTTCCATTATCTGAGTGGATGCAATTTGAGACAGTGCATTTCCTTGTGCCTCCCCATACATTGCCAGCGAGGGTTGAGTCACGGTCTGCTTGTTTGGCAGCACGACACCCATTCTCTCCAGGATCGGATCGGCAACATTAATAGCCATAACTTGGGAGACATCGTTGGCCAAGATGCGTTCCAGCGCCTCTGCCCCCTGTTTCAAGGTGATGGGAATGATTCCCTTTGCTTTTAGAATCTCTGCGTCCCCGCGTTCATTCCCTTCCCAAAATCCCCAATTGACAACATGTACCGGCCACTTCGCCTCCTGCCGCAAATGAAGAGCAAAAGCATCCTGAAAATTGCAGGCAGCGGCGTACGCCCCCCAGCCGATATTTCCGGTAAAAGATTCTCCAGAAGAAAAGAACACCACAAAATCCACATCGTGCTCACGGAGAGTCTTGTACAGCACATAGCTGCCATCGATTTTCGCCTGCAGAGCACTCTTTAACCCGGCTTCGTCCAGATCCTGGATT
>JAGVBM010000223.1 GCA_020059765.1 Bacillota bacterium | reverse complement strand
GTAATCTCCGACATGAATCAGCCATTGGGATACGCCGTCGGAAATGCGCTGGAAGTGAAAGAAGCGATCGACACGTTGCGCGGCGAAGGACCGTCCGATCTGGAAGAACTGTGTCTTGATTTGGGATCGCGCATGCTGGTTTTGGCAGACAAAGCGGAAACGGCCGATGAAGCAAAGGGAATCCTCCGGCAATTGATTCAATCCGGCGCCGCGCTGGAAACTTTCAAACGGTTTGTAGAAGCTCAGGGAGGGGATCCGTCTGTGATTGATCACCCGGAGAAACTTCCGCAAGCCCGCCAACAACTGCCACTTGCTGTGGAAGAAGACGGGTTTGTGTCCTATATCAACGCGGAATCTGTTGGTCTCGCCGCGATGATGTTGGGAGCGGGCCGGGAAACGAAAGATTCGGCCATCGACTTGGCTGTGGGCATTGTTCTGCAAAAGAAAATCGGCGATTCTGTAAAAAAAGGGGAGGCGTTGGGTGTCCTGCACGTCAATGACGAAGCGCGTCTGCCGGATGCTGCGGCGCTGCTGCGGGAAGCGTTCGAGATCAGTCCCACGCCGTCGGCCAGACCGCCTTTGCTGTATGGTGTGGTTACGAGTGAGGGAATTGACCGGTTTTTCTAGATTGAAAAGTTGAGTTCCTCTGTGTTTGGCAGGGAAATGGAGAGGGACAATTTATTTGAAATGTAGGGTTTCTTTATCCGACTAACGCATCCGTGTATTACCGCGTGTTCTTGCGGGAACCGGCAAATTTCCACTACGCTTGTATGTGAACAGTTCCAATTTGCGAATAGTTTTTACAAGAAAAAGGGGGCTTTTTTCACATGGAGGATTTTTTGCCGATTCGCCACGTGGAGTACGTGGAATTTTACGTGGGGAATGCCAAACAAACGGCTTATTTCTTCACCTATGCGATGGGATTCAAACCGGTTGCGTACAGCGGATTGGAAACCGGAAACCGCGAACGGGTGTCGTATGTGCTGGAACAAGGAGACATTCGAATCGTGGTCAGCGCTTCGTTAAGCGATGATCATGCGATTGCAGAATCGGTTCGGCTGCATGGAGACGGTGTGAAAGATATTGCCTTGCGGGTTGGTTCTGTGGATTCTGCCTTCCGAACGGCCGTTTCACGGGGAGCCGTTCCTGTGCAGGAACCGTTGACTGTCAAAGACGATCACGGCGAGTACCGATTTGCGTCGATTCGCACCTACGGAGATACGATTCATACTTTCGTCGAAAAAGATCAATATCATGGTGTGTTCGCCCCCGGTTACTCACCCTACTCGGGGGAATTTGAAAGCGATTCCACCGGGCTCGTCGCCGTGGATCATATCGTCGGCAACGTGGAACTGGGGAAAATGGAAGAATGGGTGGCGTACTATCAGGACGTCTTGGGTTTCTCCCAATTCATCTCGTTTGATGACAAAGACATTTCGACCGAATATTCCGCTCTGATGTCGAAAGTCATGTCCAATGGCACAGGGCGAATCAAGTTTCCCATCAACGAACCGGCACAAGGAAAAAAGAAATCGCAGATTCAGGAATATCTCGATTTCTACAAGGGGCCCGGGGTTCAGCACTTGGCGTTGTTGACGCGGGATATCGTGTCAACGGTGCAGGCCTTGCGCGACCGGGGGATCGAATTTTTGACGGTGCCGGATTCCTACTATGAGGATCTGAAGGAACGGGTCGGAGCGATTGAGGAAGAGATCGAGGCAATCAAACGGTTAAACATTCTGGTGGATCGGGACGATGAAGGGTATCTGTTGCAGATTTTCTCCAAGCCGGTTGTTGACCGCCCGAGCTTTTTCTTCGAAATCATCCAGCGCAAAGGGGCTAAGGGCTTTGGCAAGGGCAACTTCAAGGCGCTGTTTGAATCTATCGAAAGGGAACAGGAGAAGCGGGGGAACCTGTAATGAGACTGGTGTCATATCGAATGAGCGAGGAAGCAAAACCGCGGTTTGGCTGGTTGGCTGACGGCCTTGTATATGACGGGCAACGGACGGCTGCAGTTTTCGGATATTCATTGCCTTCTTCCATGCTCGAATTTTTGCAATTGGAAGAGGCGGGCCTGACACAGTTGCGTGAAGTTGCAGCGCGCGTGGAGCAGGAGAACATACCGAGGGATCTTCATGTTGACGGATTGCCGCTTGGGGTTCCCGCCGCCGCCGTGAAACTTACGGCTCCGCTTCCCAATCCCGGAAGCTTTCGCGATTTTTACGCTTTTGAACAGCATGTGAAAACCGCTCGTGCCAGACGGCGATTGGAGATGATTCCGGAGTGGTATGAAATTCCCGTCTTTTATTTTTCCAATCCGCATGCCATCACGGGACCGGAAGATTCCATCCGCAAACCGGCAAAAACGATGAAGCTGGACTTTGAACTGGAGATTGCCTGCGTCATCGGAAAACGGGGCTTTAACATAGAGCCGCAGGAAGCGGACGCGTACATTGCCGGCTTCACGATTCTGAACGATTGGAGTGCCCGTGACATCCAGCAACAGGAAATGCGTGTCGGTCTGGGACCTGCGAAAGGCAAAGATTTTGCAACATCCATCGGTCCGTGGCTGGTCACCCT
>JAGVBM010000256.1 GCA_020059765.1 Bacillota bacterium | reverse complement strand
CGTTTTTCCGTCAAAAGATGCGGCGTGCAGCCCTGCTGCACGTTTCTTCGATTGGGCCCACTTCACGACCGATCCGTTTGCCGTTGCAAGATCCACCCGTTTGAACGCCATTTCTTGCCCTCCCATTTGGTTTTTCCCAGATATCATCGATCTGGCAGAGGCGGTTTCCACGTACCCCTGCAGCCGCTGTTCGGCTGACAGACCCGCAAGCAGGATCCCGCCAACTGCCACTGCGGCAAGAACACGCATGTTCATTTTCGTTTCCTCCATTCCCTGCATCCCGGCTGTCCGTTCTTTCATCGAGGATAATTGTGAAAGCCTGCTCTTATAGTATTACGAACGCTCTGTTCCGATTCGTTTTTTCTTACGAGAACAGTCCGTGAGTTGAACGGCATCTGGGCTGCCATTCGTAGCGTGCATTCACGGAGAATAGGAACCCTTTAGGTTCTCGTTTTATTTTACTGTATGACAAACTTAGGGAAAACTGATGGTTTCATAAGCAACACTAAATTTGAACTGAGCTATTACGAAAATGACAATCCGATTCTTGCCGATGAACTATTTGTTCGAACGAAAGGCGGGCAGCAATTTGTCCATGTTGACCGTCCGCTGCTTCTCCCACGTAGCCGGGTTCTCCGGGTCAAACTGTTCCAGCCAATCGATCACTTCTTTTGTAATCGGCGTCGGAGTCGAGGCGCCGGAAGTCACGCCAACCACCCGTTTGCCGATCAACCAATGGGGGTCGATCTCCGTAACGTCGGCCACCCGATACGCAGGCACGTCGGCAATCTCCTCCGATACCTGCGCCAATCTATTGGAATTGTTGCTGCGCGGGTCGCCGACCACGATCACCACGTCCGCTTCTTTCGCCTGGTCTGCCACCGCTTCCTGACGGACTTGCGTCGCCATGCAAATTTCATTGTGAATTTCCGCGTGGGGATACACGGTCAAGATCTCGTCCATCAAATCTTTCACGTCCCATTGGCTCATCGTCGTCTGGTTGGTGACCAGAATCTTATCGGTCGAGAGTCGGATGCTCTGCACATCGTCAATTTTTTCAACCAAATGCACCTTGCCAGGCGCAACGCCAATCGCCCCTTCCGGTTCCGGATGGCCTTTTTTCCCAATGTAGAGAACCTCATACCCGGCTTGCGTCTTCGCTTCGATCAAGTCATGCGTCTTCGTTACATCGGGACAAGTGGCATCAATAACGGTCAGACCTTTTTCCCTGGCGCGACGCCGCACCTCTGAAGAAATTCCGTGGGCTGTAAAAATCACCGTCCCCTTGTTAATCGTCTCCAGCAATGACAGACGATCCGCCCCGTCAAGAGTGATCACCCCTTGTCGTTCAAAGGCTTCCACCACATGCCGATTGTGCACAATCATGCCGAGTATATAAATGGGGCGCGGCAAGTTCGGATCGTGGGCCGCCTGTTGCGCCAACACCATGGCATCCACCACTCCGTAACAGTACCCGCGCGGCGTAATTTTCAACACGTCCATAAAAAAAGACCTCCCTGTTTCAGGTAGGTCCAGTATACCATATCGGCCTCTGCAGAAAATGCAGCGCGTCAAACAAGGGCGTCTTTTAACAAAGCTTCCCCATGGTAACCGATCAGCGTTCGTTCCACTTGTCCGTTATGAAAGAGGACCAAGGTGGGAATACTCATGATCCCGTACCGCCGTGCCAACGAACCTTCCTTGTCGACGTTGACTTTGGCAAACGTCACGTGCGGTATCTCAGCAGCCAGTTTTTCAAGAACGGGTGATTGCATCAAGCAGGGTGCGCACCAGGCAGCCCAAAAATCGACCAGGACTCTGCCGCTGCTGATTGTGGCATCAAACGAACTTTGCGTGAGTTCACGCACGTTTGACAAGGCGATTCCACCCCTTTTCCGTTTCTTCTGCATCCAGTATAAGAGCTTCTCCTCCGACATTTCTGTAATCCACTTAACAAATAGGGGCAACCCCCTCCCCGATAACGATAGGGATATGTTATGTATAAGATAAGCGCGACATCATAATTAATGATTCGGAAAAGGTGTGCAAACTATTCTATGACTTATTTTCTCTCCCAACATATTTGGATCCTTGCATACATCGTCTGGTTTCTTACCATGGCGGTCCTCTTGGTGCTGGAAAACCGGAATCCGGCAAAGACACTGGCTTGGCTGTTGGTGCTGGCCTTGATTCCCATCTTCGGGTTTGTCCTGTATCTGATCTTCGGGCAAAAATACCGGAAACACAAACGGCTGCAGTCCAAGTCCCTGCCGGAAGAATTCTCGGAAGCGCTGCGCATCTATGCATCCACCTATGCCAAGCGCACTGGCGAGCTGTTGCTGGACGGGGAAAGGCCGACAGAACAGAGCCATTTGCTGTCCAATCAAAAAAAATGGATTCGCCTGCTGCTCGCCAATTCGAATGCGCCGGTTACGGAAAACAACCGGATTGAGGTATTTCAAAACGGGAATGAAGCGTTCCAATCGATCATCCAGGCATTGGAGAACGCTCGGCACCATATCCATTTGGAATTCTATATTCTGAAAGATGATGAGATTGGTCAGCAGATTCAGCAGATTCTGATCCGCAAAGCGAAAGAAGGCGTCAAAGTGCGTGTCATGTACGACGGGATGG
>JAGVBM010000366.1 GCA_020059765.1 Bacillota bacterium | reverse complement strand
AGAAAATGGTGAATGGCTGCATGCCGATCCCCGTTCATGGAGGAGACGGTGCCCTCGAGCAGGAAAAAATTGTTGCGGTCTTCGAGAGAAACAAGATCGGACGTTTGAATCAAGCGAAGTGCCTGTTCCATCTGTCCCATATGAAGGTGCGATTGAATCAGCATGCGGCGTGCCTCATTTGAAGAATGGGTGTGCAAATGGGTGCGCAGAATCGAAACGGCAGACCGATAGTCTTCATTCAAGCGGAACAGTTCAGCTTTTGCCAAGTCATGTTTTTCCTGCTGCAGTAACGACAGCAGGGAGCGGTACGTTTGCTTTTCGTTGGCTGTCAGGGCGGTGATGCCATAGGTATTGACTGCACGTTCCAGTTCTCCGGCTTGCAGTTCAATGGCAGACAGGAAACGATAATGTGTCTGCAGACTATCTTGATTCCCTGCAAGCAAGGAGTATTCAAACGATTGCAGCAAAGAATCGCGGGCGCCTTTTTCCCCTAAGAGATATTGATAGACGGACAGCAAAAAAAGCACCGTGGCCTGCATGTTTACCTTGTCCGTGAGGCTTTGGTAGTATTTTTTCCGCAAATGCCATTGTTTTTTGGTCAAATCCTCAATCGACCGATTGCGCAGCACTCGTTCCATCGCGTCGCGAAAGAACATCTCATAATCACGCAGAAACAAGGTCTTCCCCTTTATTTGACAGACATCAAACGGTTTTTGTTCTTCACTTGTCAGCAAAATCACCGAATCACGGCGAAAGCATTGCTCCAAGTAGATCTTTTCGGATGGCGTGCAAACAAGCGCCGATTTGGCCCCCAAAAGGTTCCATAATTTCTCCCATAACTCGGGATCGGCATCTTGCGGACATGGTTCCATAAATGAAACGACAGATCTGGGCGCAAAGCGGTTGACAACCTGTATCCAATATGGATGAAACACGAGCGCCACCGTCTCTTGCGGATCCAGTGAATCAAGTGCGGATGGTGAATCAGCGGGAATGGAAAGCAGATTTTCGCAATCTGGCAGCAATTGCAGCAGCCTGTCATAGGGAAAATCCTGCGCACCAGCGGTGAAGCAAACATAGTTCATGATTTCACCCTTCGTTTGACCGTTTTTTCAGGAAGCCAGACGATTTCAAACGGGTCTGTTCTGTTGAATGCCAGTGTGATGCGGCTATCCGGCATAGTCCGAATATCAAAAGCAACAGGTTCCAGTGCCGGATGCAGATGCATGACGGCAGAAAGAGGAATATTATCGGAAGCATCCGAACCATCCATATTTGCAACTCCGATAGCGGCCCGATTTCGGTGGACAGTATCTGTCATTCGGCCGATGTGATCCCGATCATACGTATATCCTGTCTGCAAATAGGTGATGTATCGGCCTTTTGCAAGACGCCAGACACTTTCCAAAGCATTCGTCAAGGGAATCTGCCGGTCGAACCAAATCCCGGTTGCGGGCGTGCGACAGGATCGCGGCAGATGAGGCGGCAAACCTTGACGGACGAGAAGTATCTCAATCTTTGGATAGGTCTGTTGTTCGACGGAGTTCAATGTTTCGCAGAGGGTGCGGACAGTCGATTCAACAGATAGGACAACTGCAGAGACCAAAGGCGGTGAAAGTGTTTCGGACGTCAGGGGAATCAGGGAAGGAGGGTTCGTTTCGCCGCTGGCCGAATAAGGATTCGTTGTTGCTTCCAATCCCCACTTTTTGCGAAAGGGGCGCCATTTATGAGTTTCTTCTTTCAAATCTGCAGGAGACGAGTTCAGTTCGTAAACAAAACTGTCTTTTGCCAAGGCAAGCATGTATCCGTTTGCTCTTGCGCGCAGGCACCAATCCAGCATCCGCGCTTCATGGATTCGCAGCGAATAGTCCAATCCGCCGATTTCATTCAATAATGAAGTGCGGCAGGCGATGCATCTTCCGCGCAGAGTTTGCATGGGTACCCACTTTCCGCCGTTCTGCCTGCCGATTGATTCCGATAAAGCAACCAATTCATCCAAGTCGGAGCAGAAAGCGGACTCCTCTTCGCTGTTCGCGGCGGGACTGATAATCCCTATTGTCGGATCGTCATAAAACGCCCATAGCAAACGTGTCAACCAGTTGGGTGTCACGATGACACTGTCATCCAACAAAACGAAAAAACGGGTATCTATCTGAGACAGGGCCAAATTGCAGCGATCGATCCCGGCGAATTGCGGATCAAATGCATAGTCGGGAATGACAAGAACCTCAATTGGCTCCCTCGTGTATCGTTCTAGGGTCTGCAAACAGAAAGACGTCCAATCCGATCGGGTGCTGCGCAGGATAATCGTGACTTTCTCGTCTTCCGGCAAAGGCAGAACGCCTGCGGCTAGCAGCCGCATAGAACGAGAAGCTAAGCGTTCCAAATCGGTCACAACGCAAGACCTCCCCCTACTTTCCTTATTTATGCGATTGCGGCGGATTTGGGGAAGGGACAGCAATACATGTTGGCGGATGTTACACTAAATGAAGAAAGAACTTGTTTGTTTTTGCCCATATGGATTGAGGTATAATGGGGAAAAAGGGGGGATTCGATGAGCTTTCCTAAATTTGAGCCGGATACCAAATATTCGTATCGCGATTATTTAAAGTGGAATGACGGTCAGAGATGGGAATTGATAGACGGAATTCCTTATAACATGACCCCGGCACCATCGGAAAAACATCAGAGAATCTCCAGAGAACTGACAGCTGAATTTGCGATGTACTTACGGGGAAAATCCTGTGAAGTATATGATGCTCCGTT
>JAGVBM010000374.1 GCA_020059765.1 Bacillota bacterium | reverse complement strand
GTCTGCTGGAAGCGCCGCCCGGCTCCCGGGTCGAACCCGTCCTCAAGTCGATTGCGCCCGAAGTCACTCTGCGCGACTTGGTGTCCGATGCTCCTGCCGACTATAAGGCGATCGGCCAATTTTCGACGCGGCTCCCGTCTGCTCCGGGCTACTTGGCCAATATCGATTTGTCGTCCCAATTCCTGACCGACTCTGTTGTGCTGCCGGGAGAAACTCTTTCTTTCAATGAAGTGACCGGTTTTCCGACCGCAGAGCGGGGGTACAAGCCGGGACCGGGCATCGAAAACGGAAAAGTGGTCGATATGTACGGAGGCGGCATCTGTCAGGTATCGACCACTCTGTACAATGCCGTAACGCAAGCCGGACTTGAAGTCGTGGAACGTCATCCCCACAGCTTGCCGGTATCCTATGTGCCCATCGGCAAAGACGCGATGGTGTATATCGAGGAAGATAAAGACTTTGCTTTCAAAAACAGCCGATCCACACCTATTATTGTGAAAAGCAAGCTGCAAAACGGCATGGTGACCGTTACGCTGTACGGAAAATGAACAATCGGGAAAAATCGGCATTCATAGGAGCGTGGTCGGCAGCAAAAGCTAGCTGTAATCCTGCAATCGGAGGCGATACTTGTGACGCCCGCTGGATCCGTATCTGAGACATAACGAATATACGGCTTCGCTGCACATTATTTATTCGGTTCCGCCATTTCTTTGCGAACGCGCGCCTTGATCGTGCGGTAGTATTCTTCCGTATTCTGTCCGGTCCGGTTCCATTCCGGATCGTCCCGGTACCGCTGTTCCAGCCAAGGATCCGCATACAGGTGATACCCGTGCTGTTCCCAGAATCCCGGCTTGTCTTCCGCCATGAATTCGACGCCGCGGATCCATTTGGCGCTTTTCCAAAAGTACAGATGAGGCACGACCAGACGCAGCGGCCAACCGTGACTCAGGGTTAAATCGGCACCGTCATGTTTGCGGGCTAACAGCACGTTGTCATACATCAGGTCTTCCAGCGGCAAATTGGTCGTCCATCCGTGTTCCGCATGGATCATAACAAACTTTGCTTCCGGCCGAATGTTCACGAGGCTGACCAGATCGCGGAAGAGAACCCCTTCCCACGTGTTGTCCAAGCGGGACCAGGTGGTGACACAGTGGATGTCGCTTTGCACTTTCGATTGCGGCAAATTCATAAATTCGGGGTAGGTGAGCGCGACCTCCCGATCCACCAAGCCAAATATGCGAAAATCCCATTTTTCCAAATCAATTTGAGGAACCCTGCCTGCATGCAAAACGGGAAATTTATCGGTCAGGATTTGCCCCGGGGGAATCCGGTCTTTGTTGCCTGAAGTCAGTTCCGACATAATGCTTCCTCCTCATTGGCCGTCGTGAGATTTGACGAATTGGTGCTGGTATAGGCTTGCGTACAGTCCGTTTTGCTGGATCAGCTGTTGATGGGTTCCCAGTTCGACAATCCGCCCCTCGTCCAGTACAAGGATTTGGTTCGCCGCCAACACGGTCGACAATCGGTGGGCAATCACCAGACTGGTTCGTGATTTCATCAATTCTTCCAACGCTGCCTGAACCAAGGATTCCGAATGGGAATCAAGGGCGGATGTCGCCTCATCCAGCAGCAGAATCGCCGGATCTTTCAAGATCACGCGGGCGATGGCAATCCGCTGCTTTTCCCCGCCTGACAGTTTGTATCCCCGTTCGCCGACAATTGTACCATACCCGTCCGGGAGATCTGCAATAAAATCGTGAATGTTGGCCGCTTTGGCGGCACGGATCAACTCTTCTTCTGTCGCGTCCAGTTTGCCGTACAGGAGGTTGTCGCGAATCGTCGCATGAAAAAGAAAAGTTTCTTGCGACACGATGCCGATCGCTTCGCCCAACGACTTCAATGTGACATGACGCAGATCCTGGCCGTCGATCCGGACGCGCCCTTCTGTCGGGTCAAAAAAACGAGGAATCAGGTTGGCCAACGTGGTTTTGCCTGCCCCGCTGGGACCAACCACCGCCACCAACTGCCCAGGCTGAATCGTCAAATTGATATCCCGCAAGATCGGCCGATCCGCTTGATAGCCAAACCAGACCTGTTCGAATTCAATCTTTCCCCGTACGGACGATAAAGGACGGGCATCCGGGGAATCGCTTACGTCGACAGGCATATCCAGATATTCAAACAGCCGTTCAAACAAGGCAATCGACCCGTAAATGTTCACATGCACATTGGCCAGGGCCGAAATTGGGCCGAACAACCGCTGCAGAAACGCGGTAAATGCGACAACCGTACCGAGGGAGATCGATTGGTCAATCACCGCATGTCCGCCGTACCAATAAATGACCGCCGGTCCGGCTGTCGACAATACGCCGACGGATGCGAAAAACCAACGACCAATCATCGATTGGCGCACCTGCCAATTTTTCAATTCTGAATTAACTTTGGCAAAGCGCCGCATTTCCCATTCCTGCCGTGCAAATGCTTTGACCAGCAGCGCTCCGCTGACCGACAATGTCTCCTGCATTAAGGAGGACAATTCGCCGATTTTCTGCTGAGTATTTTTTTTCACTTGAAAATTTAATTTGCCGACGCGGCGTGTCGGGATGATAAACAGCGGCAGCACCAACAGCGACAAGCTGGCCAAACGCCAATCCAGCGCATACATCGTCAGAATGGTGGAAACGGCGATCACCAGATTGCTCACCGAGCTGGACACCGTTTCAGTGACCACCGTTTGCAGCCCGTTTACGTCATTGTTGACACGGGACATGATATCGCCTGTTTTCGTATTGGTAAAAAACTGCAGGGACATCTGGTGCAGATATCGGTACATGCCGTTCCGGATGTCGTACATGACGCCCTGTCCGATCAACGTGTTGAAATAGGTCTGGGCCACACCGATCAACCCGCTGCCAACGGCAGCCCCGATCATTGCCAGAATCAGCCCGTTCAACAAAGAGACATCCCCGGACGGGATTGCGGCATCGATAATCTGTTTGATGATTAACGGTTGCAAAATGCCGAGCAAGGCAGACAGCCCGATCAACAGCAGTACGACGAGGAACTGTTTTGTATACGGCACGAAGTAGCTGACAATTCGCCGCAAGAATTCGGTCTTGATTTGCGGCCGGCGGTTCATGTCGCCCCAATCATATGTGGAAAAAAATCTCATTCTCTTCACTTCCTAACCTGCCGGTACTTTCATTCTACCGTTCTTCCCTGAAATCTTCCACTCCATGCCGCTGCCGGATATGCTACAATTAGAGACGTTGCAGGAGGATGTTTCGGCAGGAGGTTTTGAAATGACTATTATGACACAACATGACACGTTGCATGATATACGGGAGAAGATAGAAAAAGGGGAACGGTTGTCTTTTGACGACGGCGTTCGCTTGCTGAAATCTCCCCACCTGTTGAAGATCGGGGAAATGGCCGATCTTGTGCGGCAGCGCAAAAACGGCGATTACGCCTACTTTATCGCCAACACCCATCTAAACTATACGAATGTTTGCTATCTCGACTGCAAGCTGTGCGCCTTTGGCCAAAAAGCGGACAACCCGAATGCGTACACGATGTCTTTGGAACAGATCGAACAAAAACTGCGCGGCATGAAAAACAAGGGATTCACCGAACTGCACATTGTTGGCGGCGTCAATGCGAAACTGCCTTTTGCGTATTACGAAGAGATGATGCGGATTGCCAAACGGGAACTGCCCGGCATTCACGTGCAGGCGTTCACGGCGGTGGAGCTCGACTATATTGCCCGCGTTTCCAAACTGTCGGTGGAAGAAACGTTGGAACGGCTGCGACAGGCCGGACTCGATTCGATTCTCGGCGGCGGCGCCGAAATCTTCGATCCCGAGATCCGTAAGATCATCTCCGGCCACAAGACGGACGCCGACCGTTGGTTTTACATCCATGAAACGGCCCACAGCATGAAATTCCGCACCAATGCGTCGATCCTTTACGGCCATATCGAAAAAGAAGAACATATTGTCGACCACCTGGTTCGCTTGCGCGAACTGCAGGATAAAACGGGCGGTTTTTCGGCGTTTTTCGGATTTTCCTATCACCCGGACAACACACCGTTGGCGAAAGAATATAATCTGACCGAATTGACGAGCGGCTGGTACGATCTGAAACTGCTGGCCGTTGCCCGCCTGATGCTGGATAATTTTGACCATATCCGGGCGTTTTGGATGATGATCGGACAAAAGATGGCCCAGGTCTCCCTTGCATTCGGTGTCGACGATCTCGACGGCACTGTCATGGAAGAACAGATCGTACACGCGGCCGGGGCGGAATCCTCCCACTACACACCGAAAGAATCCTTCATCAAAATGATCAAGGAAGCGGGACGCATTCCTGCGGAACGGGATACACTGTATCAGATTTTGCGAACCTACTGAGTTTGTTGGCAAAGCGCGTCAACCCATCCCGGTTGAGGCGCTTTTTTCTCAGCTCACCTTTCCCCGCTTTACATAAACTCTTCTTGCGCAAGGAATACTGGTACTATTCAGACGTTTCGAGGTGATGTTGTTGAATAGGCTCTGGCTGAAACTGGGTGTCACGTTTGCGGTGATTTATATTCTGGCATTTTTGCTTCCGCCGTCAGTGTTACATGGTCCTACGTGCTGCTGACCACGTTGCTGATCGTCCTGCCGGGATGGATGGGTGACCGAATGGTGCTGCCCCACCTGCGAAACATCGTTGCTTCCGTGCTGGACGGGGTGTATGTCCTAGCCGTTTTATGGATTGCGGCCATCCTTGCTCCATTTTCCAATGTTACCTTCACCTATTTGCTGCTTGCTTCCCTTGCGATCGGCGGTTTTGAGTACGCGCTCCACCGGCTGGTGTTCAAACGGGAGAACTATGAGAAAGGAGTCCGTTCCTGATGGAAAAAGGGGATATCTATCCGCGAGTCAAGTGCGTCGTTG
>JAGVBM010000312.1 GCA_020059765.1 Bacillota bacterium | reverse complement strand
CTTTGTCAACCGAACTGTTCAAGATGATCATTTCTCCAGAGATGGGTGCTTTTGTGGCTGAGTTGTCGCAACCTGAGACTTACATACAGTTGGATCCCATCACGCGCGGCATCGTTCGGGAGTGTAAAAAAGATTACGACAGAAGCAACAAAATCCCGCCGACGCTGTATCAGGAATATGTCGTATTGACGTCCAAATCGGAGATCGCCTGGGAAGAAGCGCGCAAGAACAACGATTTTGCCGCTTTTCGTCCTTATCTGGAGCGGATTCTCGATTATCTGAGACAATTTATCGACTACTGGGGATATGAAGATCACAAGTACAATACGCTGCTCGACCAGTATGAACCAGGAATTACCGTGCAGATTCTGGATCCGTTGTTTGTCGATCTGCGCAAAAAATCCGTGGGCCTGCTGCAGGCGATTCAGGATCGCGGAAAACCGAATGACAATTCTTTTTTGCGACAAACGTTTCCGACCGCGAATCAACGTCGTTTCAGTGAATTTGTTTTAGGAAAAATCGGCTATGATTTCGAGGCGGGTCGCTTGGATGAAAGCGCTCATCCGTTTGCGACGGGCTTGAATCCGGGCGATGTGCGAATCACCACAAGATTTTTCGAGAACGAATTTCGCAGTGCCATTTTCGGTTCGATCCACGAAGCGGGACATGCGATGTATGAGCAAAACATCTCGACCGACCTGATCGGTACGCCGTTAAGCGACGGCACATCGATGGGGATTCATGAGTCCCAATCCCGTTTCTGGGAAAACATGATTGGCCGCAGCCATGAATTTTGGAGTTATTTCTATTCCGATCTGCAGTCATTCTTTCCAGATCAATTCGGACAGGTATCGCTGGATTCCTTCCATCGGGCGGTCAATCGGGTGGAACCGTCGCTGATCCGCGTGGAGGCGGATGAGTTGACCTACAATCTGCACATCATGCTTCGCTATGAATTGGAGAAGGCGCTGATCGGCGGCGATCTGGCCGTGGCGGATCTGCCCGGAGCATGGAACGACAAGATGCAGGATTATTTGGGGATCACTCCCCCGGACGATGCGGATGGAGTCCTGCAGGATGTGCACTGGTCTGGCGGATCCTTCGGATATTTTCCTTCCTACTCCCTTGGCAACATCTATGCGGCACAATTCGAGGCGGCACTGCGCCGCGACCTGCCGGATTACAAAGAGAAGGTCAAACGGGGAGAATTTGCCGAGATTAAAGGATGGTTGGGGGATCGGATTCACAAGCACGGCAAATTATTGGAACCAAAACAGATTCTCGAATCTGTGACGGGGGAATCGATCAATGCGGATTATCTGACGCAATACCTGGAAACCAAGTACAAACAGGTGTACAACATTTGACGGGAAGCGCAGCCGATTGGGCTTTGGCGGGAGTTGACGACGAATCATCATGAAATTGTCGGAATTTGAAGAAATGTTTGGTTGGCAATTGATGATCAATTATGTAAGATAATGTCGAAAGCAGACAAGCAAATAGTAGAAAGAGGGGTCATAGGAAATGAAAACCAAACAAGTGGGCAAGGTTCTTCTGGCAGGCTCCCTGACTGCGTCATTGCTGCTCGCCGGATGCGGTACGAAGCAAGAGTCGGCACCGGGTACAGGCGGCGACCAAGGAAAAGCAACCATTCGCGTCGCAATGGTGACCGACGTCGGCGGAGTGAGCGACAACTCGTTCAACCAATCGGCTTACGAAGGTCTGAAGCGGTTGGAAAAAGATTTGGGAGTGAAAGTTCAATACGCGGAGTCGAAGAAAAAGGACGACTACGTTCCCAACCTGAACGGATTCATCAAGGACAAATGGGATCTTACCTGGGGAATCGGTTTCCTGATGGCGGAAGACATCAAGAAAGCAGCGGCTGAAAATCCCAATGCCAAACTGGCGATTGTCGACTCCAACCTGGAAGGCAAAATTCCGGCCAATGTAACGGCGGTCACCTTCAAGGAAGAAGAAGGTTCGTTTCTGATGGGCGTGATTGCGGGGCTGATGACAAAATCCAATAAAATCGGTTTTCTCGGCGGCATGGAATTTCCGCTCATCCAAAAGTTTGAATACGGATTCAAAGCCGGAGTGTATGCGGTAAACCCGAACGCGGAAGTGAAAGTTGCGTACGCAGGATCGTTCAACGACGCAGCCAAGGGCAAAGTCTTGGCCGCCTCCCTCTATCAAGGCGGTGCGGACATTGTTTATCACGCGGCTGGCGGCACCGGCGACGGATTGTTCAAGGAAGCAAAAGAACGCGGCAAAGGTTTCTGGGCAATCGGGGTTGACCGCGACCAGTCCGATCTGGCGCCTGCCAATACGCTCAGTTCCATGGTCAAACGGGTTGATACGGCCGTATACACAGTTTCCAAAAACTTGGCAAACGGCACCTGGGACGGCGGCAAAGAAATTGTGCTCGGCTTGAAACAAGACGGAATCGGATATGCACCGAGCACCAGCAAGAATACACCGGCAGATGTCATTGCGAAAGTGGATGCATTCAAGAAGCAGATCATTGAAGGTCAAATTGTTCCGCCCGAAACGAAGGAAAAATTCGAGGCGTTCAAGGCGGCGTATAAAAAGTAAGCTTCTTTTTCCAGCGAGCCGTCCAGAAACGTCTGGCTTTGACCGTACGTCGCGGGTAATGTCATATGCAACTAACCGAAAAGGCGAGTATGAACTCGCCTTTTCTGACTGATTGGATAGACTGGACATTTTTTAGAGGTTCATTGGATGAATGTTGGAAAGTGAAGGGGGTCTTTGTGTGCCGTCAGTAGTTGAGATGCTCAGAATCAGCAAACGGTTTCCCGGCATCGTCGCCAATGACAGCATCAACCTTGTCGTCGAACAGGGTGAAATCCATGCGCTGCTGGGGGAAAACGGCGCGGGAAAATCAACATTGATGAACATTTTGTTCGGCCTCTATCAGCCGGATGAAGGAACGATCCGGGTACGGGGCAAAGAAGTGCAAATTACCGATCCGAATCTGGCCGATCGGTTGGGAATCGGAATGGTGCACCAACACTTCATGCTTGTCCCGCGGTTTACTGTCACCGAGAATATCGTATTGGGGAGCGAAGTTAAAAACGGCCCGTTTCTGGATATGCAAACTGCGGAACGGCAGGTGGCCGAACTCTCCCGAAAATACGGACTGGACGTCGATCCGCAAGCCAAGATCGAAGATATTTCGGTGGGGATGCAGCAGCGGGTGGAAATCCTGAAAACGCTGTATCGCGGCGCCGAGATTTTGATTCTTGACGAACCGACGGCTGTATTGACGCCGCAGGAGATTCAGGAATTGATGCAAATCATGCGCAATCTGGTGAAAGAGGGCAAGTCGATTATCTTTATTTCCCATAAGCTGAAAGAG
>JAGVBM010000226.1 GCA_020059765.1 Bacillota bacterium | reverse complement strand
TCGTTATTACAGCGGGAGCAGCACAGCGTCCGGGTGAAACGCGCCTCGACCTGCTTAAGCGCAATGTGGCGATTATGGAGGATATTGTTGAAAACGTAACTCGCCATAATCAAGACGGCATCATGTTAATCGCGACAAACCCGGTGGACATTATGTCCTACTACGCGTGGAAAAAATCGAAATGGCCGGTTGAGCGGGTTATTGGTACCGGAACTTTGCTTGACAGTGCCCGCTTTCGTTATCTGATCGGCGAAAGATTACACGTCGATCCACGCAGTGTGCATGCACATATTATTGGAGAGCATGGCGATTCCGAATTGCCTGTATGGAGTCGAGCGAACATTGCAGGAGAGGATTTGCGGCTATCGTCAGAAGACAAAGAGCGCATCTTCCATCATACACGTGACGCGGCGTACCAGATCATTCAGAGCAAAGGGGCAACCTATTACGCCATCGCGTTGGCAATCGACCGGATTTGTACCGCCATTTTGCATCATGAATCTTCCGTTTTGACAGTTTCCACATTGCTGGACAATTATCACGGAATTTCCGATGTATATCTTGGCGTTCCCTGCGTGATCAACCGTTCCGGGGTTCGTGAAGTCCTTGAACTGACACTATCGGAACAGGAAATCGAGCTGCTTAAACACTCTGCCGATACGTTAAAAGAGCAAATAAAAAACATAATCTAGATTGACTGGACCATTTCCATCATCGGCACGACAACAGCAAGTATCACCAACCCGATTCCTGTTCCCAAGACGAGAATCAAAGCCGGTTCCACCAGCTGCACCATGCGCTGCGTCAGTTGCTGCAGGTCATTTTCCAGTTCTTTTGCAACAAAACCGAGTATGTGAGTCAAATCACCGCTTGCTTCCGCTGCGTGAACAGCATGGACAAACATCGGATC
Source organism: Bacillota bacterium (assembly GCA_020059765.1). GTDB lineage: Bacteria > Bacillota > Bacilli > Tumebacillales > Effusibacillaceae > Effusibacillus. The sequence continues at coordinate 17,009 of JAGVBM010000226.1, read as the reverse complement.
AAACCAGTTTTGGCTTTGTAACGCTTCCGTAAACGTATCGCCGGCAAGAATATGCTCGATGAGGGAAGCAATGATGGTTTTTTCGAAAGAAAACCATGCGACCCGCTCACTGGTTTCCAGTGCCTGCAGCAAAGGCATTCCGCTCGCCAACAGCACAGCCGTTATGTCCGCCAATCGAAAGGAAATCCAAGCCCGCCATAACCATTTTATTCCCGGTATGGACAGGATCAACGCGGTTAGAGCCGGATAACGGGATTGAATCATCTTTCGCGCGCTGTAGATCAACAAGCCGAAAGACAGGAACAACACGACGATCCAGGGAAGATGCTGCCGGATTTGCGCTGCCATCGCAAACAACGTTCGGGTATCAGGTGGAAGGTCAAATCCGAGATTGAGGTACATCGTTTCAAAACGGGGAAGAATGGCATACAGGACAAACAGGCCTGCCAACAGCATGATAATCGTTACAATCAAGGGGTACAGCAACGAACCGATCAATTGTTGTTTCCATTCAAATCGGTGACGGAAGTAGTCGGCCAAACGCCCGAAGGCCATATGCAAGCTGCCGCTTGTTTCACCGACTGCGACCAAAGATACAACCATCGGATGAAATCGGTTCTGCCGCAGCAGTTCTGAGAGTTGAGTGCCTTGTTCCACACCTTGAACCAAGCGCTCCAGTGTGATCCCGTCCTGTTTGTCCGCTTGTTCCCGCAGCAAGCTTAGACTGGTATGGAGGGTCAGACCACTTCGCAGGAGGCCGGCCAGTCTTGCTGAAAATCGCGCGAGTCGCCGTTCATTTTTCCATCTTCTGCGTGCACCGAACATACATCTTCTCCTTCACATAGTATCGAATATTCAGACGGCAAAACCTCTCCCTTGTCAATCAGTTCCCGCAAAGAGGAACACAACAAGCTTGCGCGGCCTTTCTCCAAATAATCGCTGCTTTGGCCGCCGGACAATAGCCAATCCTGCAATTCACGATCGACCGGAATCATATCAAAAATTGCTTTGCGTCCGCCTTCAGTCAACCGTACCAACCGCTGTGTCAGGAGCGCTTTGACGGCTGACGCAACAAGATAGGCTTCGACTCCTAAATCCACCAACCGAAGCAAAGCTCCTTCCATCGTTTCCGCATGCATCGTTGTCAATACCAGATGGCCCGTCAGCGCTGCCCGGACAGCAATTTCAGCAGTTTCGCCATCGCGGATCTCGCCGATCATGATGACATCCGGATCCTGCCGGAGAATCGAGCGCAAGCCTGCAGCAAATGTCAATCCCGCACGTTCATTGATTTGAACTTGGTTCACATTGGAAATACGGCTTTCCACCGGATCTTCCAACGTCACAATGTTCAAGCTTTGCATCCGCAAATGATGCAAAGCGGCCAGTAGTGTACTTGTTTTTCCCGATCCTGTTGGGCCCGTTACAATCAGCATTCCCCGGGAACTCCGCAGCAACCTGCGCATTGCATGTTCGATGGCGGGAGGCATCTGCAAGGCGGCCAAGTCTTCAAAGATAGCCGTGTGCCGCAGCAAGCGCAGAACCAATTTTTCACCGTTGACCGTAGGCAGGGAAGCGACTCGTATATCAAGAGATCCCTCCATCGTCTGAACTTGAAAACTCCCGTCCTGCGGCAGTCGGCGTTCCGCAATATCCAGTTCAGCCAGCACCTTGATTCGTTGCAATGCGCTTACGTCACACGGCAGCAATTCCTGTGATCTCTGCAACTCTCCGTCAATTCTCAGTCGCACTTCATATCCCCGTCCAACCGGCTCGATATGGATATCGCTGGCTTTTGTTTCCACGGCTTTTGCAATTGCGTGTTCCACCCAATCGAAACTGAAGGTCGAAACCAATCGGATCCCCCTTTCCCACTCGGATTTTTCTCACTCTTAGATTATTTGCTTTTAAAACGATATTTCCTTCTAATTTTTTCGAAATATTTTCCGATTCATTTCGACATGCGTGTTTCGATTCCCCTGTGGTACACTGGAATCATTGCACAACACGCGTAAGGGGATGAGAATTTGGACTTGCATTGGTTTGATGGAATGGGATTGTTTCTGATCGGTTCGCTGGCCGGCTTTGCGGGGGCAATAGTTGGTCTTGGCGGCGGTTTTGTAATGATCCCGTTTTTGATCTTTCTTTATCAGCTGCCGCCGCAGCTGATTATTGGCACCTCGATGGCCGTCTTGTTTGTCAATTCGATCTCCAGTTCGATTGCCTATTCGCGGCAAAAGCGGATCGACTACCAAAGCAGCGCATGGTTCGCCTTGATGATGGTGCCTGGTTCGATCATCGGTGCTCTGTTGGCCGAACAGTTTACCAGCAAATTGTTTTTCACCGTATTCGGACTGTTTTTGATGTCGGTTTCCGTTTTCCTCTTGCTCAAACCCAATCAACCGGCCAGGCGTTTTCTGACGCCCACTGTCACTCGGGAATTTGTCGACGCCGCAGGACAGACCCACACCTACTCCTATCACCGCGGATTCGGCATGATCGTCAGCTTCTTTACGGGGTTTATTTCCTCCTTGCTGGGGATTGGCGGAGGATCGATTCTCGTGCCGACCATGGTTCTGCTGTTGCTGTTTCCGCCCCACATCGCCACAGCAACATCCATGTTTACCATCATGCTGTCCGCGTTGGTCGGCACATTGTCGCATGTGGCGCTCGGCAACGTGGCATGGATTTTTGCACTGTTCCTCGCACCCGGCGCATTTTTGGGCGGACAATTGGGAGCTCGCGTTGCGGCGAAGCTGCCGGCAAAAACGCTGCTTCGCATCTTGGCTGTCACTCTGATTCTGGTTGGTATACGACTGGTCGCCAAAGGCTGAAGAATTTCAAGGAGAAACCGCAAAAGACAGGCGTTCAAAGCCCCCTCCAAGACGTTTGTACAAGCGGCCTTTCGGGTTCTCCGGCCGTCGCAGGGATACGATCAACAGACAGGCATCCGGATAGTGAAAGTGCAGCATGTCTTCGCGGGAAATAGCGGGGGAAGCGGCCGGATGGGAATGAACGATCATCCGCAAGCATTCTCCCTTTCTTTCCAGCTCATGCAGCAAAGAGACCCATTCAGCGGGATCCACCCGAAAATGGGCCTCGTCAGCAGCCAGATTGTGCAGCGGAATGTAATGCAGGTTCGCATACCCCTTGTCGCAGGCGGGTGCGCTGAGGACACCGACACCTTCTCTCGGCAGTTCCCGTTTCAGATGATCCAGAATCGTCTGCCATACTCCTTCGGACATGATCATGTTTGCTTTTTCCTCCCCACAGCAAGGAAGAGCTTCGATCACTTGCTTATTCGACAAATTCAAATTCCAGTTCGCCGATTCGAATCGTTGAACCATCCACCGCTCCCCGTTTGCGCAGAGCATCCTCGACACCCATTTTTTTCATGATGCGCTGGAACCGTTTCACGGCGTCGTATTGGTTAAAATCGGTCATGATCACAAGCTTTTCAATCTTCTTGGAATGGACGACAAACGCTTCGTTGTCTCTCGTGATTGTAAAATCGTCCTCATCCTCTTGCAAACGGTATACTTTGTGTTCGGAGGCGGCATCCATTTCATCCAGAACCGTTTCTTCCACGGCCGGAAGAGTATCCAACATGTCTGCAATCCCGTACAGCAGCGTTTGAATCCCTTGTTTGGTAACGCCTGACACTTCATATAAAGGAATGGACGGGTCCAGTTTTGCCTTAAATTCTTTCAGATGCTCCTCCGCCCCAGGGACATCCATTTTGTTCGCGGCGACGATCATCGGCCTGGAAGCAAGTTTTTCATTATATTGTTCCAACTCTTCGTTGATGGCCACTAAATCTTCCCACGGATCGCGCCCTTCCGCCGCCGCCATGTCGACCACATGGACGATCAACTTGGTCCGTTCCACATGGCGCAAAAATTGATGCCCAAGTCCGTGTCCCGCATGGGCACCCTCGATCAATCCGGGCAAGTCGGCCATGACAAAACTTCTGCCGTCTCCCACATCGACAACGCCCAGATTCGGGGTAATGGTCGTGAAATGATAGGCGCCGATTTTCGGTTTGGCAGCCGACACCACCGACAGCAGTGTCGATTTGCCGACGCTTGGGAAACCGACCAGCCCCACGTCTGCCATAACTTTAAGTTCCAACTGAATCCAACGCTCTTCGCCCGGTTCGCCTTTTTCGGCAATCTCCGGCGCTTTGTTGGCGGCCGTGGCAAATCGGGTGTTGCCCCGTCCGCCGCGTCCGCCGCGGGCGACAACAAGCTGCTGGCCGTGACGGGTCAAATCCCCCAAATATTCATTCGTCTCCGCATCGGTCACGACAGTCCCCGGCGGCACTTTGACATACATGTCTTCCGCGTTGGCACCATGCTGATTTTTCGGCTTTCCGTATTCTCCCCGCACCGCCTTGAAATGCCGTTGGTACTTAAAATCCATCAGCGTGCGGAGTCCTTCGTCCACAACCAAGATGACATTGCCGCCGCGTCCGCCGTCTCCGCCGGCAGGCCCTCCTTCCGGCACATATTTTTCCCGCCGGAAAGAGACAATGCCGTTCCCGCCGTCTCCGCCCTTCACATAGATTTTTGCAACATCTACGAACATTTGATTTCACCTAACTTTCCATTGTGCAGCGTCAAGATTGACAGGTTGTTTTCAACAGTTGTTTCCTTCCAGGAAAAACCGTTTCTTGTCAAGGACTGCTTGACCGATTCAATGTATGTATCATTCACATGTTCCCCAGAAACATGCAGGTTTAATGCCAATTCCCGTTCCTGCGGAACGATTTGCAGCCGCCAGTGCATCGGGTATCCTTGTCCCTGCTGCAAACTTTCGCCGATGGCAAACAATGTCCGCAGAACACGTATCAATGTCGGCTCATACCCGGCAATACAATCGCGGACAAGCGGATCGACTTCGACTTGCAATCGGACCATCGGGGACGACACATCCCGGTCAACAAGAAAATAGGGCAGTTGCGTTCCCGGTACATTGGACAACAGACTATGCCGTTGTGCATCTTGAATGATGTTTTGCAGCGGGCTTTCCAAACGGTCAAACTTCTTTAACTGCAAATACCCTTTTATCAGTTGAACATGATTCATCACATCATGCCGATAATGGGAAAAAATGCGCAAAAAATCCTGGCGCAACTGGTCCGCCTGTGCGGCCTGCTGTCTTGCAATCTGATTTGGCAAGCTAAACCCTATCCAGCCTGCCGTCGCAGCTGCCAGCAGACTCAAACCCAGTAGCAGATAGTCCTCTTTAGCGTTTGTCCAAACGAACATGATCGCCACGATTGCAACCGCCGCCTGCAAGGCACCGATCCAACGCAGCTTGTCCCGCAAATGTTTTGCCGGTTTCCCCTCAGTCTGCTTCATTTCCACTCACCGCACCCGTTCTGTTCACAGTGAAATATTAGAAAAGCCCAGCCGCATAACGAGTGTGGCTGGGCGGTATCTGCTGATTTGAAAGGTTACGCTTGTGCAGCTTCTTCAAGCGGATAAACAGAAACTTTTTTCTTGTCGCGGCCCATGCGCTCGAAAGCGACACGACCGGAAACTTTCGCGAACAGAGTGTCATCTCCGCCCAGTCCAACGTTGCTTCCCGGATAAATCCGGGTGCCGCGCTGACGCACGAGGATGCTGCCCGCAGTAACAATTTGACCGTCTTGACGCTTGACCCCCAGACGCTTGGAAATGGAGTCGCGTCCGTTCTTCGAGCTGCCTACCCCTTTTTTCGAAGCAAATTGTTGCAGATTCAGCTTCAACATAGTGTGCACCTCCTTTAGCGTTTCGATGTATCTGTGACGCTTACGTGTTTCGGATATGCATCCGCCAACGACCGTAAGCCGTATACCATACTTTCCAACAACAACTGTGCCTGATCCGACTGTTGATCGGTGAGAGAAGGTACATTGCACTCAACAAAACCGTCCCGGCTGTCACAAGGAATCTCGATATTCAAGAGAGCCTCTGTGCTGTTGACGCCGTTTTGAACGAGCATGGACGCTGCGGAGCAAACGATGTCGGTGCCGATGTCCGCAAAACCGGCATGTCCAAATACTCGAAAGGACTGTATCTTCCCCTGCGGATCCCGTTTCACTTGAACCTTAATCATTGCATCATCAGGCGTTGATCTTGTCGATTTGAACTTTGGTGTACGGTTGACGATGACCTTGTTTCTTACGGGCGTTCTTTTTCGCCTTGTACTTGAAAACAATGATCTTTTTCGCCTTGCCGTGGCCGATCACCTTTGCCGAAACGGTTGCTCCCGCAACGGTCGGCGCACCTACAACCACGCCTTCTTCTCTGCCAACCATCAGAACTTTGTCGAAGTTGACAGTTTCGCCTTCTTCTGCAGCCAATTTTTCAATGAAGAGAACATCCCCTTCTTGAACCTTGTACTGCTTGCCGCCGGTTTCCAAAATTGCGTACATGCTACAGCACCTCCTCCATTTAGACTCGCTCGCGACCAAGGTACCTGTCAATGTTTTCAGATACGGCTGCACTCAGCTCGCCTGATCGTCGGACAGGATTTAGAGACCCGTGCCATGCGGTTGCAATGAGCATAGATGTACGCTCACTACTCACCGGAATATGGTATCATATTCACGGAATATGTGTCAATGAATATCGAATCTGCTTACTTTTGCAGGGAGCCGTGCGACCCGATGCCGAGAGACCGGTTCAATAGTCGGATATTCGTATGATACAATAATGATTCAAGGAGGTCGATACTTATGGAATATCGTCGATTAGGAAAAAGCGGAATCAAAGTCTCGGAAATTGCTTTGGGCAGTTGGTTGACCTACGGAACCGTCACCGAGAAGGAGCAAGCGATCGCCACTGTACATAAAGCTTACGAGTTGGGAGTCAATCATTTCGACTGCGCTAACATGTACGGCGCAACTCCGCATGCGGCAGAAGAAGTTTTAGGTGATGCGCTGCGGGAGTTCCCCCGCGACAGCTATATCCTGACCACGAAAGCGTTTTGGCCGGTAGGTCAGGGCGTCAATGACCGGGGTCTCAGCCGCAAACATATCATAAGCGAAGTCGAGAAGAGCCTGCAAGCTTTCAATACCGACTATGTGGACATCTTCTACTGCCATCGTTACGATCCGGAGACCGATTTGGAAGAAACATTGCGGGCCATTGACGATTTGATTGCCCAGGGCAAAGTCCTCTATGGCGGGGTCAGTGAATGGCAGCCCCATCAAATTGCCGATGCGGTGCAACTGACACGGGAATTGGGCTTGCACAAACTTGCTGCCAGCCAACCGATTTACAACATGCTTGAACGGTACATCGAGCCAGCGGTGATCCCCATTTGCGAAGACGCAGGAATTGGCCAGGTCGTCTTCTCTCCGCTGGCACAAGGCGTTCTGACCGGAAAGTACAAATCCGGCCAACCGGCACCCAGCGGTTCGCGCGCGGCAACCCCCGGCGTACAAAAAGCGATCTCCCGCTGGCTGGATGAGAGAATCTTGGAGAAAGTGGAACAATTGGGCTCAATTGCAGAAAAAGCGGATTTGACCCTCGCCCAGATGGCTCTCGCCTGGGTGCTTCGCCAGCCGAACGCAGCCAGCGCATTGATCGGCGCCAGCCGCCCCGAGCAGGTGGAAGAAAACGTGAAAGCGTCCGGCGTCAAGCTGTCCGACGAACTGCTCTCAGAAATCGCGAACGTCCTGGCGTAACAGATGTCCATCCATGATCTTGACACGCATGATCTTGACCCGCATGATCTTGACCCGCATTCGCTGCAAGGATCTTACTGAAACTGGGGGAGTTGGCATTGCCGGATTTTGTACCAAGCGTTAAAGTCAGGGAAGCGGCGTTGAATTTGCTCAAACTGCGGGGAGTGGAAATAGAGGATATCGCCAAACTCACCTATTTTCTGCAGGCCAAATACATACCGGATCTGACCCTGGAACAGTGTGTCGAGAGCGTCCAACAAGTGCTGAAAAAGCGGGAAGTGCAAAATGCGATCATCACCGGCATCGAGCTTGACATGCTGGCGGAAAAGGGGATGCTTTCCCAACCGTTGCTGGAAATCCTGCGATCCGACGAAGGATTGTACGGAGTCGACGAAATTCTGGCCTTGTCGATTCTCAATCTGTATGGGAGCATCGGCTATACCAACTACGGTTACATTGACAAACTGAAACACGGAATTCTGGAACAATTGAACGACAAATCAACCGGACAGGTGCATACCTTTCTGGACGACCTTGTCGGTGCCGTCGCAGCCGCCGCATCCAGCCGGATTGCCCATCGCAGCCGCATCGAAGAAGACGAAACGGAATCCTGATCGAATAGAGGGAAAACTGGCAGCCCTACAAAGAGGGCTGCCAGTTTTCCGGATCTTGTTTCCACTTGCTCAACAAGGCGACTTCTTCTTGCCGAATATAGCCTTTTTCCACGGCGATCTGCAGCAATGAATCGTAGGAAGTGAGTGTTCGCAAAGGAATCCCCGCTTCCGCGAAAGTCGCCGCCGCTTTTGCAAACCCGTAAGTAAAAATCGCAACCACTCCGAGCACCGTCGCCCCTGCGTCTTGCACCGCCATGGCCGCTTTCACCGACGAGCCGCCGGTGGAGATCAGGTCTTCAATCACAACCACCTTCTGCCCCGGGCGGATCAATCCTTCAATCATGTTTTCCTTGCCGTGCCCCTTGGCGCTGGACCTGACGTATGCCATCGGAACCGACAGTTTTTGCGACACATAAGCCGCATGGGGAATTCCGGCGGTTGCCGTACCCGCCACCGCATCGACTTGTCCCCATTCTTGCTCAATCAATTGTTTGAAGGAATCGGCAATCAAATCGCGCACTTGCGGATACGCGATCGTCAACCGATTGTCGCAATAGATCGGCGAGCGTATGCCCGACGTCCAGGTAAATGGCTGCTGCGGCCGCAGTGTGACCGCATCGATCTGCAGCAGCATGTGAGCGATGATCTGCGCGTTGCCAGACATTGAAGACATTGTCGATGTATTCATGAAACAGCCTCCCGCTTTTCAATCTCTTTTCTCATAAAATTTCTTTTGCCGCGTCCGCCATTTCCGCAAGAATCTTGCGAACCGCATCCTGCGGATCAGGGGCATGGGTAATCGGCCGTCCCATCACCAGATAATCGGCCCCCAAACGGATCGCTTCGGCAGGCGTCACAATTCGCTTCTGATCGTTGGCTGCCGCCCATGCGGGCCGAATTCCCGGAATCACCGTGACAAACTGCTCGCCGCATGCCGCCCGAATGGCCAAAATTTCATGAGCCGACGCAACCACTCCGTCGAGTCCGGCCGCTTGCGCCAGCCGAGCATAGCGGACAACCGTGTCGGCAACTGTCCCCGCGATCCCAATCTGCTCGTTCATCGTTTGCTGGTCGGTGCTGGTCAACTGGGTGACCGCGATGACCAGCGGCGGTTTCATCCCGCTTTGCCGGGCACGTTCCACGGCAGCCTGTTTGGAACGACGCATCATCTCGATGCCCCCCGCCGCGTGCACGTTGAGCATCGAAACACCCAACGCAGCGGCAGAATCGGCCGCCCCCGCCACCGTATTCGGGATATCATGAAACTTTAAATCCAGGAATATTTCACAACCGGTTTCCCGCAGCCGTTCAATGACCACCGGTCCTGTCTTGTAAAACAGCTGCATGCCGATTTTGAAGGAAACTCCCGAGTCCCGCAATTGATCGACCAACCGCAGCGCATCGTCCAGATTGTCGTAATCGAGCGCCACGTACAACCGTTTTGCCAGCGGCAGACGGTTTCCCGTACGAACCGGGCTGTCCTGGAGACGGACGCCATTTTCGCTGTCATCATGGCTGCGGAGATTGCCGAAGTCATTATCGGATACGGTCAGCAACCAAAAACCCCCCTTGTTTGCGGGCAACTCCAGTCAAATCCGCCACCCGTTCCACATCATGTTCACGGCACCAGGTTTCCATTTGCGCGATAATGTTCGGGCAGGCGTAAGGATCGACAAAATTGGCCGTTCCAACAGCCACGGCCGACGCTCCGGCCATCATAAACTCGATCGCGTCTTCCCCATTCATAATGCCGCCCATGCCGATAATCGGAACTTTGACGGCTTGTGCCACCTGATACACCATGCGTACAGCAATCGGTTTGACGGCAGGTCCCGACAGACCGCCCGTTTCAATCGCGATCAACGGTTTACGTTTCGCGATGTCAATGCTCATACCGACCAGCGTGTTGATCATGGATATGGCGTCCGCACCGGCGGCTTCCACGGCCCTCGCCATTTCCGCAATATCGGTTACATTGGGCGACAGCTTGACGATCAGCGGAACTTTAATCGCAGCCTTCACGTGACTGACCAACTCGGCCGCGACGATCGGATCCACCCCGAACTGAATGCCGCCGCACTTGACGTTTGGACACGATATATTCAATTCCAGGGCATCTGCATAGCCGCTGTCGCTGAGGCGCTTTGCCGTTTCCACATAATCCTCGATCGCCGTTCCGGCCACATTGACAATCACCGGCAAATCGTATTTGCGCAGATGCGGCAATTCTTCGCCAATCACCTTTTCCACTCCAGGATTCTGCAAGCCGATGGCATTTAACATGCCGCCCGGCGTCTCCGCCACCCTTGGTGTCGGATTGCCCAAACGGGGTTCCAATGTGGTCGCTTTGACGACGATCGCGCCGAGCAGGGAAAGATCGTACCAATCTGCCATTTCCTTGCCGAAGGCGAAACATCCGGATGCCGGCATGACCGGATTTTTCAGCCGCAAATCGGCGATTTGCACCGACATGTCCACCCGTTTATCCATGGAACACCACCTCCTGCGCCGGGAATACAGGGCCTTCTTTGCATACTTTGCGATACCCGACGGTACCGTCCGGCAGTTTTGCCTTATGCACGCAGCCTGCACAGAGACCGATGCCGCAGCCCATTCGCTCTTCCAGCGACAGATAGCCGTCGACTTTGTCCTGCATGACCCGCTGTACCGCAGACAACATCGGCGAAGGACCGCATGCATAGAAACGGTCTGCTAGCGCGAGCAAGCCGTCCGTCATATATTCGGTAACCAGCCCTTGCCGACCTAAAGAACCGTCGTTTGTCGCCACGAGGACTTCGCCGTAAGCGGACAGCTCTTCGATCAGAATCGCTTGCTTGGCCGATTGAAACCCGACAATCGTTGTGACGCGAATCCCTTTGCCGGCCAGTTGTTTGGCAAGTTCCAGCATCGGCGGCACCCCGATGCCGCCGCCGATGAGGAGCGCATGACGGTCGCCTGTATGAATGGGAAAGGATTGTCCGAGCGGCCCCAATACGTCCAACCTGTCGCCTTTCCGTTTTTCCGACAGCAATTTGGTTCCTTTTCCCGAAATCCGGTAGACGATCGTCAGCTGCTTTGTGTCCGGTTCCACGAGACAAAGGGAGATCGGACGGCGCAAGAGATGGTCGAATCCGTCCGTTACCCGTATGTGCAAAAACTGGCCCGGCCGATAGTCGGGCAGCTCTCCTTCCGCTTCCATCGTCAAGCGCATCATTTGATCCGCAATTGCAACATGATCCGTCACTTTCCAGATTGTCATGGCGATCCCCTTCCCGTTTCTTGTTGCTTGCCAGTAACTTGCTTCGTTATCTCTGTTCCCCTGTCATTCCATGCAAGGTGTGCATCGCCGCTACCGGCCGCGTGGTGAACTTGATGGTTCGCAGCACTTCCAGCATGGCTTTTGCAGTATCTAGGGATGTCAAGCAGGGGATGCCGTGTTCCACCGCTTCCCGCCGGATGCGGAATCCGTCCCGCTGCGGTTCTTTTCCTTTTGTCAGCGTGTTGATGACCATATGGGTGCCGCCTTCCCGAATCATGTCCAGCAGATTCGGGGAACCTTCCGACAGTTTCTTCACCGCTTGCACTCGAATTCCGTTCTCTTTCAGATAGTTTGCCGTTCCGCCGGTCGCCGTGATCTTAAAGCCCAATTCATGATAACCGCGCAGAATATCCAAGGCTTCGTCTTTGTCTTTGTCGGCGATTGTCGCAATGATCGTGCCGTATTCGGGGATACGGATGCCAGCCGCCAACAATCCTTTGTAAAGCGCTTTGGCAAACGTCCGTTCCGACCCCATCACTTCCCCGGTGGATTTCATTTCCGGACCGAGAGTGACATCAACCCGGCGGAGTTTGGCAAATGAGAAGACCGGCACTTTCACCGATACTTCCTTTGCTTCCGGCCACAGTCCTGTTGCATATCCGAGATCGCTCAACCGTTCTCCAAGAATCGCCCGCATCGCGACATCGACCATCGGCACGCCGGTCACTTTCGACAGGAAGGGAACCGTACGGGAGGAACGAGGGTTCACTTCCAGCACGTACACGTCTTCGCCCTGCACTACATATTGGATGTTCAGCAGCCCTTTGATCTGCAGTTCACGGGCAATGCGGATCGTATAGTCGACGATGCTGGATTTCGTTTCCTGACTGACCGACTGAGTCGGATAAACAGCAATCGAATCGCCGGAATGTACGCCTGCCCGCTCAATATGTTCCATAATGCCGGGAATCAAAACCGTCTCCCCGTCGGAAATCGCATCCACTTCCACTTCTCTGCCGATCAAGTAGCGGTCAATCAGGACCGGATGCTCGTCGCTGACTTTCACCGCCGTCTTCATATAGTGCATCAAGTCCTCTTCATTGTACACGATTTCCATCGCCCGTCCGCCAAGCACATAGGACGGACGCACCACACACGGATAGCCGAGGTTTCTTCCCGCAGCAAGCGCCGCTTCGACAGTAAACACCGTTTTTCCTGCCGGACGCGGAATCTGCAGATCGGAAAGCAGTTGGTCGAATTTTTCCCGGTCTTCCGCGCGATCGATGTTTTCCAAAGAAGTACCGAGGATTTGCACACCCCGTTTGGCAAGCGGCGCCGCCAGATTGATGGCCGTCTGGCCGCCAAACTGCACAATCACGCCTTCCGGCCGTTCCCGTTCAATCACGTGCATGACATCTTCCGTGTACAGCGGTTCGAAGTACAGACGATCCGCCGTGTTAAAGTCGGTGGAGACCGTTTCCGGATTGTTGTTGATGATCACCGATTCATACCCTGCTTCTTTTAACGCCCAGACGGCATGCACGGAACAATAGTCAAACTCGATTCCTTGGCCGATGCGGATCGGTCCGCTGCCAAGAACCAGCACTTTCTTTTGCGGGCTGTCGATCACTTCGTCTTCCTGTTCGTAGGCCGAGTAGAAGTACGGGGTTTCCGCCTCAAACTCAGCTGCGCATGTGTCGACCATTTTGTAAACCGGCCGCAAACCCGTTTCTTGCCGCAAGGTGTATACAGCGTCCTCCGACAGGCCAGTGTAACGGGCAATCGTTTTGTCGGTCAATCCCAACCGTTTGGCCAGCCGCAAAGTTGCATCATCCAAATTGTCGGCCATGCCCTGCAAACTGTCCGTAAAGTGGACGATCCCTGCCAACTTGTCCAGGAAAAAGCGGTCGATCTTCGTCAAATCATACAGTTGATCCACCGAATACCCGCGTTTGAACATCTCGGCCAACAGGAACAAGCGTTCATCATCCGCCTGCATCACCCGTTTTTCCAGTTCTTCGCCAGTTAATTCCGAGGTACCCGGAAGATCGAGGGAATCAAGACCGATTTCCAGGGAACGGATCGCTTTTAACAAGGAGGCTTCCAAGGAACGTTCAATTGCCATCACTTCACCGGTGGCCTTCATTTGCGTCCCCAATACCCGCTTGGCAGATGTGAATTTGTCAAAGGGCCAGCGGGGGATCTTGGTTACCACATAATCAAGGGCCGGTTCAAAACAAGCGAAGGTCTGGCCGGTGACCGGATTGCGAATCTCGCCCAAGGTGTAGCCGATCGCCACTTTGGAAGCGACTTTTGCAATCGGGTAGCCGGTCGCTTTCGAAGCCAGCGCCGAACTGCGGCTGACCCGCGGATTGACTTCAATCACATAATAATTAAAGGAATGAGGATCGAGGGCAAACTGCACATTGCATCCGCCTTCGATGCCAAGCGCCCGGATGATCTTCAAGGATGCGGAACGAAGCATTTGGTACTCGTGATCAGACAGTGTTTGACTCGGTGCCACTACAATCGAGTCTCCTGTATGAATTCCGACAGGGTCGATGTTTTCCATGTTGCAGACCACGATGCAGTTGTCGTTCCGGTCGCGCATGACTTCATATTCGATTTCTTTGAAACCGGCAATCGATCGTTCCACAAGCACCTGGGTGATCGGGGACAATGTCAATCCCAAAGTGACGATCTCCCTGTATTCGTTCCAATTGGCGGCGATCCCGCCGCCGGTTCCGCCAAGGGTGTAGGCGGGACGCACGATAATCGGGAATCCGATCTCGTTGGCGAATTGGGCCGCTTCTTCCCAAGTCGTGACAATCTCGCTTTCCGGAACCGGTTCGTTAAGTTCGTTCATCAGAGATCGGAATTTTTCCCGATCTTCCGCCTGTTGAATGGATTCCAGCGAGGTGCCCAGCAGTTCCACCCCTTCGCTTTCCAATACGCCGCTTTCCGCCAATTGGACGGCCAGGTTCAGACCGGTCTGACCGCCAAGGGTCGCCAGCAAGCCGTCGGGACGCTCTTGCCGGATGATTTGCGTGACAAACTCCAACGTCAACGGTTCGATATAGACGCGGTCCGCAATATCCGGATCGGTCATGATGGTAGCCGGGTTGGAGTTGATCAGCACCACTTCCATGCCTTCTTCTTTCAGCGATTGGCAGGCTTGTGTACCCGCGTAATCGAATTCCGCCGCTTGTCCGATGACGATCGGTCCGGAACCGATAACCAGAATTTTCTTAATGTCGGTGCGTTTTGGCATTGTTACTTCCTCCCCCCGCCGCTTTGCTCGGCTTGATGTTCGGTAATCATGTCGAGGAAACGGTCGAACAAATAATCGGAATCGTCCGGGCCCGGCCGCGCTTCCGGATGATATTGCACGGAAAAGGCGAGATGCAGCTTGTGCCGAACGCCTTCCACAGTTCCGTCATTCTGGTTGACGTGGGTCAGTTCCAGACCCGTACCTTCCAAGGAGGATTCTTTCACGGTGTATCCGTGATTTTGCGATGTGATATAGACCCGGTTGGCGGTTAGATCTTTCACTGGATGGTTGGCGCCGCGGTGGCCGAATTTCAGTTTTTCCGTTTTGGCGCCGCAGGCGAGGGACAACAGTTGATGTCCCAGACAGATCCCAAAAATCGGAACCTTCCCCAGCAATCCCTTGACCGTATCGACAATTTCCGGCAGATCGGCCGGATCGCCAGGGCCGTTGGAAAGCATAACCCCATGCGGTTTCCACTGCAAAATCTCTTCGGCTGTCGTATAGGCAGGCACAACCGTAACATCACAACCGCGAGCCAGCAAGGAACGGACGACCCCCGCCTTCATGCCGTAATCCACCGCCACCACCCGCGGCCCTTCACCAGGGCAGCGGTAAACGGCAGGAGTCGTCACGCGCGACACCTGATCGCGGGGCAGTTCGTCCTGCAAGGTTTTCATAATCTCGGAAAGCGGAGTGTCCAACGTGGTGATGACGCCCCGCATCGTACCGTGATTGCGGATTTTGCGGACCAGGGAACGGGTATCGATGCCGGAAATTCCGATAATATTCTGTTTGGCCAAATACTCGGAGATTTCCCCCATATTCCGCCAATTGCTGGGGGAGTCAGCCGCTTCCCGCACCACAAACCCGCGAACGTGAGGTTTTGCTGATTCGATATCGTCCACATTCACTCCGTAGTTTCCGATCAACGGATAGGTCATGGTCACAATCTGCCCGTAATAGGACGGATCGGTCAACACTTCCTGGTAGCCGGTCATGCCGGTATTGAACACCACTTCACCGAATGACTCGCCTCTCGCGCCAAAACCGATTCCTTCGTATACCATTCCATCTTCCAGTATCAATCTAGCTCTCATCTTCGGTCTCCTCTCATCGCTGAAGTGCAAAAACAATATGCAGAGACAGCTCTTATTAGCTTTTCCAAAATTGGCCTTTCCTTTTACCGGAGCCCGTCATAGGTGATACGCCCGTTGCAGATCGTCAGAATAGGCCAGCCTTTTGCCTTTTGACCGGCAAACGGGGTATTGCGCCCTTTTGACGCAAATTTTTCCGGATCGATCACCCGTTCCTCAGCCAAGTCAAGCACCGTCAAATCGGCCATGGTTCCTTCCGCAACCTGACCGCCGGGCAGCCCGAATACGGCGGCCGGCGCAGAGGCCATTTTTTGTACCAGTTCATGCAGTTTCAACATCCCCAGCCGCTCGACCAATTCCGTATAGAGCAGCGGAAAAGCTGTTTCCAACCCGACAAATCCGAAGGGCGCCACTTGAAAGGCGCGCTGCTTTTCTTCTATCGAATGGGGCGCATGATCGGTGGCGATCATGTCAATCGTGCCGTCCAGCAGTCCCTCGATGCAGGCCAATCGATCCGTCTCCGTCCGCAGCGGCGGATTGACTTTCCAGTTGGCATCCGTTCCGTCGATTCCCTCATCGGTCAGCAGCAAATGATGGGGAGCCACTTCCGCCGTCACCCGGATTCCCCGCTGCTTGGCCCAGCGCACCACATCCACCGCGCTGGCGTCCGAGATATGACAGACGTGCAGATGGGCGCCCGTCAGTTCGGCCAACAAGGCATCGCGTGCGATATGCACCGACTCGGCAACTCCCGGAATGCCGGGCAGCCCGAGACGATTGGAAACTTCTCCTTCGTTCATGCAGCCTTTCCCTGACAAGCTTTCATCTTCCGCGTGGATGACAATCGGCAGTCCGAGTTCTTTCGCCTGCTCCATCGCCATTCGCATCATGCCCGCAGATTGCACGCCGATTCCGTCGTCCGTGAATCCGATCGCTCCCGCTTGCTTTAAGCCGGTCATGTCGGACAGCGTTTCACCCCTCTCGCCAAGGGTAATCGCCGCATACGGGTAGACGCGGCAGGAACCTGTTTTCTCAGTGGTTTCATAGATGTAGTGCATCCATTCGGGAGCATCCAGAATCGGCCGCGTGTTCG
>JAGVBM010000119.1 GCA_020059765.1 Bacillota bacterium | reverse complement strand
TGTCCCCAAGTGCGCAGCGCTTCTTCCAGTCCGGCCAGGTCGTTGAAGGGCACAGTAATCACTTCGCTTGCGATCGATTGGGGAATCCCGGCAGAATCGGGAATTCCCAAAGTGGAGGGGCCGGATCCGGCCGCCACCAGCACCAGGTCGGAATGACCGTGATAACAACCTGCGAATTTGATAATCTTGCTCCGGTTCGTATAGGCGCGAGCCACCCGGATTGTCGTCATCACCGCTTCCGTTCCCGAGTTGACAAAGCGGATTTTTTCCAGTGATGGGATCGCAGATTGCAGCATTTTTGCAAATTCCACCTCAAACGTGGTCGGGGTTCCGTACAATACCCCGTTTTCAGCCGCGCGGGCGATCGCTTCGGCGATATGAGGATGGCCGTGGCCGTGAATCAACGGACCGTAGGCGGCCAGATAATCGATGTATCGGTTGCCGTCCACATCCCAGAAATAAGCCCCTTGTCCGCGTTCCATAAAGACGGGAGAGCCGCCGCCGACTGCTTTGAAGGAGCGGGAAGGCGAATTCACGCCGCCGACTATGCAGGCAAGGGCTTCTTGATAATGACGTT
Organism: Bacillota bacterium; assembly: GCA_020059765.1. Taxonomy (GTDB): domain Bacteria; phylum Bacillota; class Bacilli; order Tumebacillales; family Effusibacillaceae; genus Effusibacillus. Next base: position 6,072 of record JAGVBM010000119.1, on the reverse strand, counting down.
CAGAATTGGATCGATTCATATGGATTCCCCTTTCCGTAACAACGCTATCTTATCAATCTTGCAAATTCATCATGAATCAATCTCTGACAGATGGACCAGATTCGCAGCAGTGGCCGCGACCTGGGACAAAGCGCTGTTGATTTCCTGAACACTGGCCGAATGTCCATCTGCATTTCCTGCAATCTGTTGAATCGAGAGATTCATGGTTTGGATGACTTCTATGACTTGATGCAGCTGGTTTCGTATCTCTTGCACGGCGTTCTTGCTGTTTTCGGCCATCTTGCGAATTTCATTGGCGACTACCGAGAATCCGCGTCCGTGCTCACCTGCCCTGGCAGCTTCAATCGCCGCGTTGAGGCCAAGCAGGTGGGATTGTGCGGATATGTCCTGTACAAATACGAGGATGTCATTGATCTTTTTGACGTCTTCCATCATGCGCTCAGAGTTCCTTGCAACTTCTTGGATTTTGGAAGCGATTTCACTTGTAGCGTGAGTAACTTGGTCGGATGTGGCAGACACTTCCTCCACAACCGCCGACAAATCTGCGGCGCTGGCTCGCAAACTGTCCATCTTCCGATTGGATACGACCGCACCGATGGCGGCAATGACTTTTCCGTGTTCCCAAATTGGAACTGCGGTGGTGATATAGGCGATTCCAAAGCGGGAGGCATCCCGTTCTTCTTGGGTGACTTTTCCTGTTCGCAGCGCTTTCTCAATGACTGTCCCCGCGAACTTGCTCATCGGTTCGCCGACTTGGATTCCAAAATCAATCTGCTTGCCCGGTAAATAACCTTCTACCCTCTCCGTTCCGAAAATGGCGATCGCCGTATCGTCCGGATAGGTCTGCTGGTACGTTTCCATTGCTTGAATGATGGTTTGGAGTTTGTCTGACATCATCGAATACCTCCAATAGGGCGGAATTTTTAAATCCCTTTCTCAATTATTGCAGTAGTTTGGGTGCCTGTCACCACCCGAAATTAGAAGGACGGGATGCCATTTGGCGCCCCGTCCTTCATAAAAAATCAGATCGGTATCAGGTTCAGATTTTAAATTTGCTGATCGACATTTGCAGCTCGGCAGCCATTGTGGACAATGCCGCAGATGCGGAAGCGATCTCGTCCATGGTCGCCAATTGTTCTTCTGTGGCGGCCGATACGTTTTGCGTGCTGGCAACCGATTCCCCGGCCACCAGTTCAATCGTTTTTACCGCTTGCACCACTTGTTCCGTGCCGGCCGACATTTGTTGGGTGGAGGCAGATACTTCCTGGATCTGGTTTGCCACATCATTGACGGCCCGCATGATGTTTTCAAAGGAATGGCCTGCGGTGGTCACCGTTTGAATGCCCTCATTGAACTGCTTGGTTCCGACATCCATCGATTGCACCGCTTTTGCCGTTTCCCGTTGAATGGAACTGATCAACTCCGTAATCTGCTTGGCCGACTCGGAAGATTGGGCTGCCAATTTGCGGACTTCATCTGCGACAACCGCAAATCCTCGACCTTGTTCACCGGCCCGGGCCGCTTCGATAGCCGCGTTCAATGCCAGCAGGTTCGTTTGCTCGGCAATCCCCGTAATCACTTCCACAATGTTGCCGATTTGGTTGGATTGTTCGCCGAGTCCGCGAATCATGAGGCCTAAATCGTCAATCGTCCGGCTGATTTTCTGCATTTGCTCGACTGCGGTTTGGACCGCCTGATTCCCGGATTGCGAGATGTCGGAAGCCCGCGATGCGGATGAAGACACACTTTGCGCATTGGAGGCGATTTGTTGGACGCCGGACGACATTTCATGCATCATGGTTACTGTTTCTGTAACACTCCGCATTTGTCGATCCGAACCTTCTGCGACATCTTGAATGGTGGTGGCAATATGGGTGGTCGCAAGGCTTGACTGTTCGGCGCTGGCTGTCAATTGTTCCGCGGAAGCGGCGACTTGTTCCGAACTGATCCCGATATTGCGCAGCAGGTCACGCAAATTGCGAATCATTTGGTTGAATGCTGCAGCGAGACTTCCGACTTCGTCGCGCGATTTGACCTGTATGTCCTCGATTCGGAGATCGCCGGTTGCCACTTGCTCGGCAGCGACGGAGATGGCCAGAATCGGTTTGCTGATGCGTCGGGCGAACACCCAGCTGATCATCGCGCCGATGAATAAGGAAATGCCCAAAGTAATTAACGTCATGTACAAGACGTTGTTGGCGCCCCCGTTGTAATCTTCCAGATAGGATCCGGCGGCCACGACCCAGCCCCAGTTTTTGTCCTGCTCCACATATGTAATTTTATCGCCGTACTTGTCCGGATCATTTGGCAATACCCAAGGAAAAAACACATAATCACCGCCTCGTTTGGCTGCGGCGAGCAGTTCCTTACCGATTAACATTTTTCCGTCAACCGTCTTCAGATTGGAGATGTCCTTGCCTTCAATCAGCGGATGGGCCATTTCGACACCTTTATCATCGAGGATAAAAAAATACCCGTTTTTCCCCAAATCAAATCGCTTGCTGATCGGCCGTTTTCCTTCCGAGTTTTTGGGACCGAGAATCTGTTGTTTCACACTTTCCTGTGCGTCTTCCAGCTTGAGGTGTCCGGTTTGCACTTCTTTTGCCAGCACATCAATCATGGAAATTACCAGTCGGACGTCATTTTTCAATTGGATGCGTCCGGATTTGTCCAATTCGGACTTGGCGATATAAAAACCGACCGTGCCGATGATCAAACTGGGGATGGCCAACAACAGCAGACTAATAGTAACCAACTTTAAGCGCAGCGGCGATATGCCTTTGAATTTGTCCGTGAATCGAAAACGCATATATAATACCTCCTGATTAAATAAAATAATTTTTTAACTATATGACAAAATTCGACTGTTGTCAGACCGATTCCTGGTGTTTTCAATTACTTTCTTTGAACATTTGACGGACATTTAAAGTCTGTGAACTGCGAATTCTATGGCAAATCATTTGAATCAACGCGTATGGCGGTGATTTCAAGGGGGAACTGAACGTGAACAGATGGGCAAAAGCAGTACTGATCGTAGCTCCGCTGGCACTCGGAACTTCCGTTTATGCATTTGCCAATGATCGATCGACAATCCAATCGACAATCGAGATTCAGGAAGCGCAACCGGTGAATCAGTTGAATGCCGGCACGCCACCCGCTTCCGGGTTGCCGGATATCCCCAATCCGTTTGTAGTTCATAAAGATCAAATTCAGCAGCAAACGCAAACAAGAAGTTCCCTGTCGACGGAGCAAAGATTGAAACTGAACATGAAAGTCGGCAAGCCAAAGGAGCAAGAGAAACATCAAGACCGGGGCAAGCACAAGGGATTTGAAAAGGCGGAAAAAAGCAAGCAGCATGAGGAAAAAGAAGATGACCACGATGAGGATTAATGATTCGAATTGACCGATCTGTCCGGCGGGAGATATAATTTGCTTATCGAGAGAGGGCGGAGGGACTTGTTCATGAAGGTGAAAGGGAAGATTGTCAGAACACGGCCTTATTTTGATCTTGAGTACAAAAATGTAAACGCCATCATGTTTCTTGAACTGGATTCCGGCATTGAACTGGATGGCGACCGTATCAAGATCATACCGATCCTCAGTGAAGAGTCGATGCTGCCGCAAGAAGTGGGAGAGAGCATTGAGGTGGAAGGAGAAATCGTCTTTCGCAGGATTCTGACCGCCTCCGGCAAACGCAACTCTTCTCCGATTCCGACGCTCCTGCCGGAACGGATTCACAAAGTCGGATAAGACGACACTTGGGTGTTCAAAAGCAACCATCCGCCCTTTCTTGCAAGTGGCGGATGGTTGCTATATTTTTAGAAAGATGCCGCGATCAGGTATAATGGATCTGGTTGGATCTTAATGTCCGTGCGGAGATTCCTGCTGCATGGGAGCTTCGTGTTTGGGAGCTTCGTGTTCATGCCCTCCAAGGGCTTCATGGAACGTATAGGCGCCTGCCAAATAAACCAAGATGCCAAGGATTACGAACAGGGAATTCTTGCGTTCTTCGGTGGCATTGACAACCGGCAGCAAATCGGTGGCGCCGACGTAAATGAACACACCGGCAGAGAAACCCAGGGCAATACCGATCAAACCTTCCATGTGCGCAAGTTCACCGAGCAGAATCACAGTCAAAGCACCGGCCAGTGTCGATAATCCCAAATAGACGGACGACAGCAGGGCCATTTTTCGCGAACCGTTCCTTGCCAGAGTAATCGAGGCAATCGTAACTCCGTCCGGGATCTTGTGCAGCAGCACGGCAAAAAATACGAGGGCCCCGACCGATACGTCTACTTCAAAACCGGAAGCGATTGCCACTCCGTCAAAAAACGTGTGGGTCAGCATACCGAGCATGACGCCGAATCTGGAGCCGTGATCATGCCCGTGATGAGTCTCCTCGCCAAAATGAAAGTGACGGGAAAACAGGTGCTGAAACAGATAGACGGTGATGAATCCGGCCAATACATAATAGACATTTGAAGCCGACTCGGCCAGACTTTCCGGCAGCAGTTCGGTAATCGAAATCGCCAGCAAAAAGCCGGCCCCCAGCGCCATAAAGCCGTTCAGTGCGGTACGGGTCCAATTTTTCTTCAATGTTATCAGGACACCGCCCAAAATATTTGCAGCGGAAGTGATCAAGACCAGCAGAATCAGATAAAAATTGTTATCCATAAATCGTACTCCTTCCGTTTTAGCTCACGTTATCATTATAGACAGAAAACAGGCAGAGTCAATCGAATGATAAAGCTGATTTAATAAAAATAGATTTGTTTTTCTTCGTATATCTTCGATTTTTAAGATTTTAGGAATCTTTACGATTTATCAATTGCCAATCGGTTGCCCCTATAGGTATAATAGTGATTGGCGCTATTCCAAAATGTTATTGAGGTGGAAGTATGTCAGCCGAAACGAATACGGAGTTATTGAGGAAACTGCCGGCGGTTCATCGATTGTTAAGTTCGTCCCGAGGGACTCGACTGCTGGAATCCTACCCCCATGAACTGGTGTCGGAAGCATTGGGAGATGCGGTTACGGAAGCGCGCAGACAAATACTGGCAGGGGAACTTACGGTCGAGGTCACGGAAGAACAACTGCTGGGACAGGCTGAACAGTACCTGAGCCATCGGTTCAAGGCGAATTTCCGCCGGGTCTTGAATGCGACTGGTGTCGTCCTGCACACCAATTTGGGGCGGGCGCCGTTGGCGGAATCGGCGATCGCAGCGATCAGCCGTACCGCGTGGGGATATTCCAACCTGGAACTGAATCTGGCTACAGGCGAGCGGGGTTCCCGCTATGAACATGTAGAGGATTTGATTTGCCGGTTAACCGGTGCGGAAGCGGCAATGGTCGTCAACAACAATGCGGCGGCGGTACTGCTTGTCTTGCGGGAAATGGCCAAAAACCGGGAGGTCATCGTCTCCCGCGGGCAATTGGTGGAAATCGGCGGTTCTTTCCGGGTATCGGAAGTAATGAAAGAATCCGGCGCGTTCCTGGTGGAAGTGGGAACGACCAACAAGACGCACGAACGGGATTACGAAGGCGCCATTACGGAACAGACCGCGTTGATCATGAAGGCGCATACGAGCAACTTCCGGATTGTCGGCTTTACCCACCAGCCGGAATTGTCCGATCTGGTCGCGTTGGCACACCGTCATGGCCTTCCGGTATTTGAGGACCTTGGTTCCGGTTCCCTGATCGATTTGCGGAAGTATGGAATCGGGGATGAACCGACGGTTTCCGCATCGGTACAGGCGGGTGTGGATATTGTATCGTTCTCCGGCGACAAACTGTTGGGCGGCGCACAGGCCGGCATCATTGTCGGGAAGGCGGGCTACATCAAACGATTGAAGAAAAATCAGCTCACCCGCGCCCTGCGCGTCGATAAACTGACGCTGGCGGCACTGGAAGCGACACTCTTGCTGTACTTGGATGAAGAACGGGCGATGCATGAAATTCCGACCTTGTATCTGCTGACGCGGCAAAAGGAAGCCATGATTGGCGAAGCGGAACGGCTGGCGGAAGGATTGCGGCAGATCTTCCAGGAACGGGCGGATGTGGAGATTGTGGAAG
>JAGVBM010000068.1 GCA_020059765.1 Bacillota bacterium | reverse complement strand
TCATTGACTTGGCCTGTCACCCGTCTGACCAGACGCAAAGAAGGCGGATTCGGATAAAGAATCAGCGATTGCCCAAGCTGCGACGGGTTGAAGCGATGATAGCCGTTCGCTTCATGCAGGTCGAGGCAAAGGTGAGGACGAAATCGGCGTGCCAATTGAAACAATTGCGCGGCCAACGGATGACGCGGTTTTTCGCCGATTCGATAAGGAAAGGCTCGATTCAAGTCGCGGCATCCCGGATAACCGCGCGTGCGTCGGCGGTACGCTTGCGGGTTTACAAGCGGAACGACAATCAATGTTCCTCGTTGGATCTGCAGTTCTTTCAACTGACGGGCGGCGGCGACACCCGCGACTTCCGTGCCGTGAATACCGGCAGTCACCATGCATACGGGACCTTTTTTCTCACCTTTGATCGTGTAATAAAACATGTCGCAGGAACCTCTCCATTTTGGTTCTGTTCGACATATCATACGTGGGAGTGTATGCGAACGAGATAGACAATCACACCAATTTGAGGGGCAAAATCGGCTTGACGCAGACGAACGGATATTTTTCTGGTGATAGGATGCAAAAATGGGGATACTTACTATCATCTTACATCGTTGCAGGTGAGAACGTGAAACTGACGAAATGGATCATGATACTATGCGTATTCTGCATGTTGGGATTCGAAAACAGGCCCGCCGCTGCGCAAATTCCGAATGTCCCCACGGGAGAGATCACTTTGCAGATCGATCCTTTGCGCAATCGATTGACCGTATTCGTGAACGGCGTTCCCTACAAAAAATATCCGATCGCGTTGGGGCGACCTGATACGCCAACCCCAGTCGGCGAGTGGACCGTGATCAACAAATACAAAAATTGGGGATCCGGCTTTGGCAGCAGATGGATCGGACTGAATGTGCCTTGGGGAATCTACGGCATCCATGGCACCAACAGGCCCGGTTCCATCGGACACGATGCAAGCCATGGATGTGTACGAATGTTTAACAGGGACGTTGAAGAGTTATACAAATGGGTACGTCCGGGAACCATCGTTTCCATACTGGGTCATCCGTTGCGCGAGCCTCATTTGGAACCGCGGCGTTTGGCAGCCGGTGACAGCGGCGCTGATGTTCTGCTTGTGCAAAGCCGTTTGCAGAGCGCTGGGTTTTATCACGGAAGGGTGGACGGACGTTTTCGCGCGGGTACCGAACAAGCGATGAGAGCGTTTGAAAAAAACAACGGACTGCCGCTTGACGGTGTGGTCAGCTTGCAGGATTATGCGGCTCTCGGTTTGCTGGAATAATCCGATTATGGGAATGATCAGACAGGCTGCGCGTGAACCGCAGCCTTTTGCATGCTATGATAGATGCAAAAGGGAGGGGATCGAAGTTGAAAAAGGCAATCTTGGTGATCGATGTGCAAAATGAGTATTTTACGGGGAAATTGCCGGTTACGCATCCCGCAGGCAGTCTGGACAATATTTTGCGGGTGATGGACACGGCGACGGCCAAACAGATCCCTGTGATCGTGATTCAACATACGGCGGCAAGAGAAGATTCAGCGACCTTCCTCAAAGGTACGGCGGAATGGGAATTGCATCCGGAGGTGGCCAAACGTCCCCGCGATCTGTTGATTGAAAAAAATCTGCCCGGCAGTTTTACGGGAACGCCGCTGGATGACTGGTTGCGGGAACATGCGATTGATTCGGTTGTGATTACGGGGTATATGACACAAATGTGTTGCGATACAACGGCCCGACAGGCGTTTCATCGAGGATACTCGGTGGAATTCCTGTCGGATGCCACAGCCACGTTGTCGGTCCGTAACGAGGGAGGCTCCGTTACGGATGAGGAGCTGCACAGGGCCATCCTGGTAACGCAAAGCATGCGCTTCAGCCGCGTATTGAGTGCTGCGGAATGGCTTGCCAATCTTTGAACCGATGGACAGAAGGGAGAGATCTGTAAATGGCGTTGTTTGACAAATCTGCCGTCACGTACGATCAATGGTGCAGTACGCCGCTCGGAGGGTACGTGGATCGATTGGAAAAACAGATGCTGACGGAACTTGCGAACCCCAAACCGGGGGAATCTGTCATCGACTTGGGATGCGGGACAGGAATCTATTCGATTCTGTTCGCCCGTCAGGGGTTGACGGTTACAGGCATTGACGCTTCGGGAGAAATGCTGAACCATGCCCGGAACAAAGCGGCGGCTCAATCGCTGGACATTGAATTTCTGCAAGGGGATCTGCTTTCGCTGCCGTTTCCCGACAATCGATTCGATCTTGCGATTTGCAATGTGGTGTTGGAATTTGTAAGCGATCCCCGGCGGGTCTTGGAAGAAGGGTTGCGCGTGCTGCGGCCGGGAGGTCGCTTGATTGCTGGTTTGATCGGCAAGCAGAGTGATTGGGCACGAAACTACGAGAAGCGGGGCCAAGAGAATCCGGACAGCGTGTTTTCGCAAGCACGGTTTTACACCCTCGAAGACATTCGCCGGTTTTCCGATCGACAACCCTCGCAGATCCGTTTCGGATTGTACGTGTCTCCAGCCGAATTTGTTTCAGCCGAACAAGCCGCAGAGTTGGAACAACGCCGGATCGGACAGCAGGCAGCAGAAGCCGGATTTTTGGCCGTCCGCTGGGACAAATGAAGCAGACAGGCTGTTATTTCGAATCTTTGACATTGCAGGTGTTGATTCCGAACAACGTATACAGCGGACACCAATTCACGAATGCGGTGAACAAGGGAATGATGCCGAGCAGTCCCCAGTATTTCAGATTGCCTTCCAGCATGAACAACAAGGATAACAGG
>JAGVBM010000238.1 GCA_020059765.1 Bacillota bacterium | reverse complement strand
CGGCATCGGGCAGTATTTGGGTATTGAAACCCTGGTGATCGAAGGCAACCACAAGGATTATCTGCACATCAAATACAAAGGGAAAGACAAGCTGTATGTTCCCGTCGAGCAAATCGATTTGGTGCAAAAGTATGTAGGGTCGGAAGAGAAGGATCCGAAACTCTATTCATTGGGCGGTACGGAATGGGCACGGGTCAAATCCAAAGTGCAAAATTCGGTTAAGGATATTGCGGAGGATTTGATCAAACTGTACGCGGCACGGCAAGCGACGCCGGGACACGCATTTTCGCTCGACACCCACTGGCAGAGAGAGTTCGAGGCCATGTTCCCCTATGAAGAGACACAGGACCAGTTGCGAACGATTAAAGAAATCAAACGGGACATGGAAATGTCAAGTCCGATGGACCGTTTGTTGTGCGGGGACGTCGGATACGGCAAAACGGAAGTTGCAATCCGTGCAGCCTTCAAAGCGGTCATGGATGGGAAACAGGTGGCTGTCTTGGTTCCTACGACCATACTGGCACAGCAGCATTACGAAACATTTAAGGAACGGTATGCCGGCTTTCCGGTAAATGTGGAAGTCGTCTCGCGTTTCCGAACACAGACCCAAATGAGGGAAGTCATCAAAGGAATCGCCGAGGGAAAAGTCGATATCGTGATCGGGACTCATCGGTTGTTGAATAAAACCATCAAGTTTAAAGATTTGGGTTTGTTGATTATCGATGAGGAGCAGCGCTTCGGTGTCAATCATAAAGAAAAAATCAAACAGCTGCGCCACAATATTGATTGTTTGACTCTAACCGCCACTCCGATTCCGCGAACGCTCCATATGTCGATGTTGGGTATTCGGGATCTGTCAGTGATTGAAACACCGCCCGAAAACCGATTCCCGGTGCAGACCTATGTGGTCGAGTATAGCGACACCTTGACGCGGGAAGCAATTGAGCGGGAATTGGGACGCGGTGGACAAGTGTATTTTCTCTTTAACAAAGTGAAGGATATCGATTCGATGGCCGATCGAATCCGTATGTTGGTGCCAGAGGCCAAGGTGTTGGTCGGACATGGCCAAATGGGTGAAGAGGAACTCGAACGGGTTATGTTGGACTTTTTGGAAGGAGAAGCGGACGTGCTGGTGTCAACCACCATTATCGAGACCGGTCTCGATATTCCCAATGTGAACACGTTGATTGTCTATGACGCGGATCATATGGGACTGTCCCAGCTTTACCAGCTTCGTGGTCGGGTAGGACGATCCAATCGGATTGCCTATGCCTATTTTACCTATCAACGGGACAAAGTATTAACCGAGGTGGCGGAGAAACGGCTGCAAGCGATCAAAGAATTTACGGAACTGGGATCCGGTTTTAAAATTGCCATGCGCGACCTGGCGATTCGCGGTGCAGGCAACCTGTTGGGCGCCGAACAGCACGGCTTTATTGCATCAGTGGGATTTGATTTATACTCGGATATGCTGGCGCAAGCGATACAGGAATTGAAAGGCGAAAAGCAGGAAAAGCTGCCTGATCCGCAAGTCGAATTGTCGGTCGATGCGTATATTCCGACCGAATATATTGCGGATACGATGCAGAAGATTGAGATTTATAAAAAATTCGTGGCGGCACGCACATTATCTGATATTGTGGAATTGGAAGATGAAATCGAAGACCGCTTCGGCGACATTCCGCAGCCTGTTCGCAATCTGTTGTCAGTCAGCCGGATTAAAGGCTATGCGATTGCGTACGAATTCACGTCAATCGCACAAGAGAACCACGATATTGTCATGAAGTTGGCGGAACGGCAAAATGAACGAATCCACGGCGAAAAATTGTTTGCCCTCAACCAGCAGTTTCCCGACCGCATGAAACTCACGGCCGGTTCGCACATTACGATTACCCTGCGGGTCAAAAGTCTGAAAGGAACCGAAATCTTGGATCTGTTGGAGAAATTCATGGCCGCTTACAAATCGGTGCTCAAAAATCAGGAGGAATTGCAAAATGCATAATCGAAATCGAATCAAACTAGTGGCTGCCAGTCTGCTTGTCAGTTTGGGACTGACCGGCTGCGGAAGCAAAAGCAGTGACACATCGGGACCGGTGGTGGCCGCATATAACGGAGGGCAGATCCACGAAGGCGAGTTTCGCAAACAATTTAACCTGCAGTACATGCTGGTCAAGCCGGACGCAACCGAAGAGGAAGCCGAGGGAGAGAAAAAGAATTTCCTCGAGAATTATATTCTGGAACAAAAGCTGGTGTTGGCTCAAGCCAAAGAATCAGGAGTCAAGGTGGATGCCAACCAGGTGAATGGACCCGCTTCCCAATACAAAAGCCAGATCATCCAGTATATCTACAGCGGAGATGCGAACCAATTCAATCAGCAAATGAAAAAATTAGGGCTCACAGAAAAAGACCTCAACCCGCTTATCGAAACCTTCATGTATTTGGAACAGTTTCAACAGGAAAAACTAAAATCCGTGTCGGTTTCGGAAGAGGAAGCAAAGCAGTATTATAACGAACATCGAGATGCATACAGCAGTGCGACCGTCTATCATATCCTGACCGATAAAGTGGCCGATGCCCTGATTGCCAAAGAACGGGTGGCAAAAGGTGAAGATTTTTCCAAAGTCGCACAAGAAATGTCGATCGATCCGTCGGCGAAACAAAACGGCGGCAAGATGGAAGGTCCTTTGACCCAATATGTGGCACCATTCCGTGATGCTGCCGCAACGCTGGAAATCGGAAAACTGTCGGAACCGGTGCAGACTCAGTACGGATACCACATTATCAAGGTTGAAAAACGGGGAGAACCGGAAGCCTTTGATAAAGTCAAAGAATCCATCCGACAACAACTGCAGGCGGAAAAAAGCGAAAAAACCTGGAGGGGCTATTTGGAAGAGATGCGTAAAAAAGCAAATATTCAAATTACGCTGCCAACCCAAAAATAACCGCCAAAATCAACCTGCCGCCCCTTTTTTGGGAAGGCGGTTTTTGTTTTGTATATTCCTGTAATTCCAGTAGATACTAAATGCACTTTCCCCTGCAAAAGCAGTCTGCTTGGGAGTGAGATGGGGGCCAATAAATACCAATGTTAGAAAGCGGACTTTCGGACAAAATAATGGCAACAAAAGCAATGATTAGTCCTCAACTCACATACAATCAACATCCAAGAAAGAGAGGTCGATTTTACAGTTATGAAAGCTACAGGTATCGTTCGAAGAATTGATGATTTGGGCCGCGTCGTTATTCCGAAGGAAATCCGCCGTACACTTCGCATTCGTGAAGGAGATCCGCTGGAAATCTTTGTGGATCGTGATGGGGAAGTGATTCTTAAAAAATACTCGCCTATTGGTGAATTGGGCGACTTTGCAAAAGAATATGCGGACTCCTTGCATGAAAGTCTCGGCCACATCACCCTGATCACAGACCGCGATATTGTAATAGCTGTAGCCGGCACCTCGAAAAAAGAGTTTATGGATAAGGCGATTGGTTCAGAAGTTGAAAAAGCGATGGAAGACCGTAAAACAACAGTCAATCCTTCACCGGCAGACATGGCCGTGTTGAAAGACCGTATGGAACGTTTTACATCGCGGGTAATCGCACCCATTATCACACAGGGTGATCCGATTGGAACGGTGATTCTTCTGTCCCGTGACGAGAATGTGAAAATGGGAGAACTGGAGAGCAAATTGGCAGAAACGGCAGCCGGGTTTTTGGCCAGACAGATGGAGCAATAATAGATTCGTTTGTTGCAGAAAGAGCGCTGAGAGGCGCTCTTTTTGAATTGCCGGCCGGGTCACAGGAAAGCAAGCCTTGTTTGTCCTAGTCTGCTTCGGTGGCGCATAAAGTAAAGTAGACAAGAACCTTATGCTATAATGGTCATGTCCAGAGAGAGGAGTTCAGGGGATGTCAGAACGGAATCTGTTCATTCGGGGAGCTCTGGTCCTTGCAGTGGCCGGAATGTTATCGAAGATCATGGGATCTGTATATACCGTCTTTTTGCAAAACATTATCGGGGATCAAGGTCTGGGGTTGTATCAAATGGCATATCCGATCTACTCCATGCTGCTGCTGCTTTCGACAGCCGGATTTCCGGTGGCTGTTTCAAAGTTTGTGGCCGAACATATTGCCATCGGCGACTATCGTGGGGCCAAGAAGGTGTTTCGCGTTGCGAGCATCCTGCTGTTCTTGTCCGGATTGGCGGGGTTCGCCATTCTCTGGGGATGGGCCGATTGGTTTGCCAGAATTTCGGGAGATGCAAAGGCAGTTTATGCAATTCGAGCGATTGCACCGGCCCTGCTCCTGGTTCCGCTGACTGCCTCGATTCGCGGTTATTTTCAGGGGTGGCAATTGATGGAGCCGACGGCAGTATCGCAGGTCGCAGAACAGTTTATACGTGTCGGAACCATCATTGCGGCCTCCTGGCTGCTGCTGCAATGGGGGTACGGGGAGGAATGGGCGGCTGCCGGAGCGGCATTTGGTGCAGTTACGGGAGTGGTTGTTTCATTTGGTGTGCTGGTCATCTATGTATGGAAGAAGCGAATCCTGTTCCGCCATGATGTTCGGATGTCCAACCTTGTACCTGCCGAATCAAACCGAACCATCATCAAAAAACTGTTGTATTATGCCCTCCCTGTTTCGTTAGGCGCGTTGGTGGTCCCGATCATGAACAGCGTGGACGTGATCACTGTCGGAAACTTGTTGAAGCAGACGGGGTATACGCAAGAACGTGCGACCGAGTTATTCGGATTGCTGTCAGGGAGAGCATTTAAATTGATGATGCTGCCTTCTACGATTGCGACGGCGATCGGAGCCGCCTTAATGCCGGCGATTGCCGCAGCGGTGGCGGTTGGTGATCAGCGATCAGCCTTTTCCCGAATGGAGCTTGCCATGCGAATGACGGTGATGATCGGGCTGCCTGCTTCTGTCGGGCTGTTTCTGTTGGCGAAACCGATTGATATTATGCTGTTTAAGGATTCTGCGGGAACGCCTGCGATTATGGCCATCTCTTTAGCAACTTTGCTTTCATCGGTGCAATTGATCACCTCTGCCATTCTCCAGGGGATGGGATATGTGTTTGCCCCAGTTCGAAATCTGGTGGTCGGAGGCGCTGTCAAACTGATTTTCAACCTGATGCTGGTGCCTATTTGGGGAATCGAAGGGGCTGCCGTTTCCACCGTGCTGTCGTTTATGATCTCCGCACTTCTGAACATTTGGGATCTGTACCGGAAAAGCGGCGTGACGTTTCGTTTTCGGGTGGTCGTTTGGCATCCGTTCTGGGCAACGTTTATGATGGGAGTAGTGGTATACGCGGCCCAACGTGAAGGACTGGCTTTCTTTGAGGATATATTTGCTTCTGACCGGTTGGCCAATGCGGCGCTGACCCTGTTTGTCATCGGGGTTGCATCCGTTGTGTATGGATTGGCGCTTTTCGTTACGGGCAGTTTAACAAAAGAAGATCTGTCGTCAGTTCCCCGTGTAGGCCCCCGGCTGGTTCAATTTTTCGACAAAATCGGTCTTATTCGATAAACGGCTGGGAGAGGAAAATACTCGACCGGCTGCTGCAAACCAAAATTTTGTAAATCAGATCTATTGTGCGACAAGGGAGTGTGTGCGGTATGGCGGTAGTGGGAAATGGTCATTTCATGTTTGACGAAATGCTGCATTGGTTTGACATCGATCCAACGGAAGGATTTCTGGTGCTGGATGGAGTCCAATTTGACCCGCTGCAGGCTAATCCTTCTTTACATACCGTTATTTTGCAAACTTATAGCCAGGTGATTGCAGGTGATCTGAAGTTGCAGCTGATGGACATCTATCCGGATGATTTCCCGGTGACGGTGGCCCGCGCGGTCGGAATCCCCGGGGAAGAACGGTTGGAGCGGGTAGCGCTGTACGAGTTGGATCGATTGTCCTGGATCGACTACCTGACCGTTGTGTATTTGCCGAAAACAACCGACGAGCGGGCAACCCACCGGCAATTTTCGAAATTGGTAGAGATTGTCCGCGTCTTGCGATCACCGGACGGATGTCCTTGGGATCGGGAACAAACTCATCAGTCGATCCGCAAAAATGTACTGGAAGAAGCGTACGAAGTGGCGGAAGCGATTGATCTGAACGATCCTGACGGATTGCGTGAAGAATTGGGCGATTTGCTGCTGCAGGTGGCCCTGCATGGACAAATGGCTGCGGAGTCAGGAGCGTTTTCCGTCTACGATGCAATCCAATCGATTAATGACAAATTAATTCGCCGACACCCGCATGTATTTGGCGGCAAACAGGCGGAGGATGCGGAAGCGGCGGTTGTCAATTGGGAGGAAATCAAGCGTCAGGAGAGGATAGCAAAAGGTCTGCCGGAGGAAAGATCGCTCTTGGAGTCGGTATCGGCCAATATGCCTGCCATGTCGGTCGCCTACAAATTACAGGCTCTTGCAGCCGATGCAGGGTTTGAATGGGAAGATGTTGCAGGAGTCTATGACAAGTTGGAAGAAGAGTTGAATGAACTTCGGGAGGCAGAGGATGAGACGGAAGAACTGGGTGATGTGCTTTT
Source organism: Bacillota bacterium (assembly GCA_020059765.1). Classification (GTDB taxonomy): domain Bacteria; phylum Bacillota; class Bacilli; order Tumebacillales; family Effusibacillaceae; genus Effusibacillus. The sequence continues at coordinate 17,675 of JAGVBM010000238.1, read as the reverse complement.
TGTCCTAGTCAATCTGGCACGGTTCCTGCTTGTGGATCCCGAAGAGGCTCTGGCTAAAACGAATCAAAAATTCCGCCGAAGATTCGCATATATCGAAAAAATGTTGTCAGATCAAGGAAAAACTTTCTCCGACACGAGTCTCGAAGAGATGGATACATGGTGGAATGAAGCAAAAAAAATAGAAAAACCATAGGACTTTAGAAATATTTAGCGTATTTTTGCAGGATTTTCTATTCGAGGACACGAATATGCAGGATAGGTTTAACCCAAACCCAAACAATACCGTGATTGAAAGGGGCTATAAGGAAATGAACAAAGTGGAACTGATTGCTAAAGTTGCACAAAAATCCGGCCTTAAGAAAAAAGACGTTGAAACGGCAGTTAACGCACTTCTTGACACCATTGGTCAAGCATTGAAAAAAGGCGACAAGGTTCAATTGATCGGGTTCGGTACTTTTGAAACCCGCAAACGTGCCGCTCGCAACGGCCGCAACCCGCAAACCGGCGCCGTCATCAAGATTCCTGCAACCAAAGTTCCTGCATTCAAGCCGGGTGCAAAATTGAAGGAAATGACCAAGAAGTAAGATGCGACTTGACAAATTCCTCAAAGTTTCCCGTCTGATCAAGCGGAGAACTTTGGCGAAAGAAGTTTGCGATCAGGGGCGAATCCAAATCAATGGACGCCCCTCTAAAGCGTCTTCGGAAGTAAAAGCGGGGGACTTGCTGAAGATTACGTTCGGTACCAAGGTTGTGAAAGTCACAATTGATCAGATTGCGGAACATGCAACAAAAGAACAAGCGAGCCGCATGTACACCCTGATCTCGGAAGAAAAAATTGAGGGCGATCCAAAATGGGATGATGAAGGATGACCGGTAAACGAGTCATCCTTTTTTCAAGGTTCTTTCTTGTCCAATTGATGCATAAAGTGATAGCGAGACAAGCGAACGGGCAACAAACCAATCGCTGGCTCGCTATTTTTCATACTTGTTAGAATTTATAAGTTTTCAAGGTAACAAGTATAAGGGCAACTAAGTCTTCGCCTGCGCCTAAAGGCTTGGCGAAGCCAAGTTTCTAATGATGGAGGGTTTTGCGTGGCTGAAGAGAGACATCGTACCCATACAAGTCAATATGAGCGTCATGAAGTAACACTTTATAATCGGCAAGGGATGCAAGTAACCGGTGTCATGAATGTGGAAAGTTTTGATGCACATGAGTTTGTCCTGCAGACGGGCTATGGGCTGCTGGTGATTCGGGGAGAAAATTTGCATATCAAAACACTCAATCTGGAAAGCGGTATGGTAGCTATTGAAGGAGTGATCTTTGACCTCGGCTATTTTGATGAAAAAGTGTCTCCGTCTGAAAAGGCAAAAGGGTTTTTCGGCAAATTGTTCAAATAATAGAGCCGGTGTCAGATGACGAAAGAAAGGGGCTGATGCCGTGACTCTTGAAGCGCAATACATGACGATGCTGGTCATGAGTTTGAACGGTGCGGTTTTGGGAGCCGTGTATGACATGTACCGGGTTGTCCTCCGGCACTGGAGATTCCTTCGTTGGGCGGGGCCCATTTTCGATTTTGCATTTTGGATCTTTTCATTTTTTCTTGTTTTTTGGAGCTTGATGTGGGTCAATCAAGGAGATTTGCGCACCTATATCTTCGTCGTATTGGGGATCGGTCTTGTTCTGTACCGGATTTTTCTGCGGCGGGTGGTGGTGGGCAGCACGATCGGGATCATCATGGGGATCCACTTTCTTTCCATTCAATTGTTTCGTGCCTTCTTGTTGATTGTGGTGCGGCCGGTCAAGTACCTGTTCCGGTTGCTGATCTCCTTGCTGCGGGTGGCAGACAGGATCCTGCGAAAGTTGGAGAAGTTGATCTTATGGCCGTTTCAACCGCTTTCCAAACTATTGGGGTGGATTCTGAAAAAAACACTGCAACTGATTGCACTGGCGGCAAGACCGCTTATTCGTAAGGTTGAACCCTATGTACAGCCGGTCATCCAACGAATGGCACCCAAAGTAAAACCGATCTATCACCGAATACGACGTATTATCAAACAAGGAAAAGGAATTTGGTGCAAGCTGACGAATTGGTTACTGAACGGGGACGATAACAAACCCAAGCCCTGATTCAGGTGATGCGGATGAACAAATTTGGACGTTCAAAAGAAACGAAAACAAATCTTATCTACGTGACGCCTGGTGTGAAACCTTCCGCGAACAAGTCGAAATCGACAGGAAAGTCCCAAGCTTCCGACGGTTCCCGGCAGAAACGAAAGCCGAATTGGAGGGCCCTATTTTTGATCGTGTTTTCCATTTGGACATTGTACACGTTCTTTTTTGTGCTGATGCCCAACAAGGTGAGGCTGAATCAGGAAAAACAACAACTCGAGCAGCAGTACTCAGAATTAAAGCAGGAGGAACAGCAATTAAATGCCCAATTGAAAGACTTGCAGGATGACTCGTATATTGCGCGGCAAGCTCGCAAATTATATAAAATGATTTTCCACGGTGAAATTTTGTATCGCCCCGGCGAATAGTCATCTTGACACTTTTTCAAGCAGTCGCATATAATTTTAAATGCTTAAGGGTTTTTATTTTTAAGGGGGAGCATTTTTTTCTATGTCGATCGAATTGGGCAGCAAACATGAGGGCAAAGTTACGGGAATTACTCATTTTGGGGCATTTGTGCTGCTACCTGGGGGTGTCACTGGTTTAGTTCACATCTCCGAAATTGCTGACTCGTACGTAAAGGACATCAACGACCATCTGAAGGTAAACGATACCGTTGTCGTAAAGGTGCTCAATGTAGACAAAGACGGCAAAATCGGACTCTCGATTCGACAGGCAATCGAGAAACCCAAACAAGGGGAAGTGGAGCGAACGCAGCGACCTGCCCGGGGACCTCGAGAATTCGGGGCTCGCGGCAACCGTGACCGGGGATCTCGTCCCAAAAGTCAGTCTTTTGAAGATAAAATGAATAAGTTTTTGAAAGACAGTGAAGACCGATTGTTGGCGTTGAAGCGAAGCGAAAGCAAGCGCGGCGGACGCGGCGGACGTCGGGGCTGAAATCATAACGGACACGCATTCCAACGGCAACTTGGAATGCTTTTTTATTTATCGCGAAAGTTTGCATGGAATCTTCCTTTCCGGGAATAGTACGGATAATCTTTTGGAGGAGCGGATGCAAAAGATGGATGCGCTGTTTTGGTCATACGTCGGAATTGGTTTGTCGATTCTTGCCCTGCTCTTGTTTCCGTTATGGTGGATGATTGCAAGTTATAAGAGACGTGGGAGGCCAAAGTCATGAAACACAAAAAGCTTCCATGCAGGAAGCTTTTTGTTTGCGGCCGATTGTTACCCCACGTTTGGATTTACGGATGACGCCATAATGCCGGCCGCCACAAATGTGATTAACGTGATCACCATCAAGCTGGCCAATCCGAAACGTCGTTCACGGGCCAGAGACAACATGGGAGGTACGGCCATGAGTCCGAAAACAATCAGTACGAATGCGATTAGATAAGGATGCAACGGCATCAGTCTTTCACCTCAATCACAGGATTTCCACGAAACCAAATATCCATTCCATTATAGAATGCAATGCGAGGTCTGTCAAAAGCTCTTGGTATCCGGGGAATGAACATTTCGCCGATACTTATAAAAGACGCGGTTGAGCATGACAACCGAATATTTGTCTCGTTCGCGGAAGGCGCGCTGCAGTTGGTTTCGCAGCCAACTTGGCATGACAATCCCCTCCTTGTCGTTAAGCGGGTGTGCTCTAGTATACGCAAGGAAAGTGAGGAATGTGCCCACGAACGAGCCGATCTTACTCGCAATACCCTTTTTTCATCAGTTTCGCAATATGATCTTCCAGAATCTTGTCAATGTCAACCCCGTACTTTTCCTCCAACACATACATCATGGTGATGCAGGTTTGTGCCGTATCGGCCAATTCGCTGGCGATCACATCCATGATTTGATTGTCAATCTCGTATTGCTCGCCTGAAAGGTTGCGGAATTTTCCAATCGCTTGCGCCAGTTCACCCGCCTCTTCCATCAGTTTTAGAGCGGTTGATTCGAGAGTGGGCGATAATTTGTTAAGACGCGGCAACGTGATGGTCTTCATATTTTGAGAACCCATTGATCGTTTCCTCCATGTTCCGTTGGTTTCCAGCCTATTTTTTGCTCGAGTTGCAGCCAATCCTGTTCGATTGCCCCGTCAAACGGGAGAATCTCCATGCTTGAACGTTCCAGAACGCGAACTGAAATCGGGCTGCGTCGATAATCATTTTTGAAGATGACAGCGCGGATTCCGTAGTCCACCAATTCCTTTGCGCAATCCGGACAGGGGAAATGGGTAACAAACGCGATGCCCTCCTGCGCTTTTTCTCCGGCTCGGCGAAGCGCATTGCGTTCCGCATGCAGGGTGGCCCGGCAATGCCCGTGTTCGTCAAAATCACAGCCAATATCTTCGCAGTGGGGATGACCGGGAAGGGATCCGTTGTACCCCAGCCCATGGATGACTCCGTCCTTTCCGACCACCACACAGCCCACATGCACGCGGCAAGTGGAGGCTTTGGCCAGTTCTTCCGCAATATTCATATAAATCGTGTATTTGATTGGCCTCACGTTCTCCACTCCTTCAAAATGGCTAACCTATCATTCTATTTACCTTTACGATACCGATTTTCACTTTTTCTGTCGACTGAAAAAAAAGGTTTCGACAGGTATGGCCCCTCTTTTGCAACTACGGCTTCCTATTCGGGCAGGCAGAGGTTCCTTTCGCTCGTCCGGCAGTTTCTTGTCCGGGCAATGAAAGCCCTTGCAGTTACAGTATTTTCGGGGGTGTGAGCAGAGGCAAACGGATTGCGTCGAAAGGTGGTTTCTTGTCGGAAAAAAAACAAGGGTTATCGTTTTGTTACGACAAACTTCTGAAACTCCCCTTGCTATAATGTGACTACTATTCGCGGACGGCCGGCTGGACTCGCAGCCGACGGAGTCCGATGGAACGGGGGACTTGGAACATGTGGAAAAGATTATGGGGAGCAAGATGGGCGGGAGCCTACGCGGAGCAGGGAGGGACGAATGCGGTCAGCCCGTCGGCCAACCGGTTTGATTGGACAAGCTTATCCAAGCTGCGATCATGGTGGGATCGGGTTGTCAGCAAGTCGGCCGTATTGATCTTTATGGCGTTTTTGCTCGGCCGGGCCGAAATATTGGGGGAGATCTCACCCTTTGCGCTGTCGTTATATGCAGTCATGCTTCGCTTAAAAAAAGGCGCTTCCAACAAAGTGATGATCGCGTTGTTGGCAGGTGCGGCAACAATTCACAATGTCGGGTATGTACTGTATTTGATCGCCATGTTATTGCTTTATCGCGGCGTTTATACGCTGCTGTCGAGAAAAAAAACAGTCGGACTGAACATGATCCCATTTGTCGTGTTTTTGGTGGACGCGGGAGCCAAAATCAGCTTCTCGCTGGCGCTGGGCGACTTGTCACGATATTCGTTGATGATGGCAGTCATCGAAGGTTTTCTGGCAATGGTATTGACGATGATCTTTATCCAGTCGCTGCCGATTTTCACATTTCAACGAGGGGTCAAAGAACTGCGCAATGAAGAGATCTTCTGTCTGGTCATTTTGATGGCCTCCGTACTGACCGGACTGTCAGGCATCCAAATCGGTTCGTTATCGTTTGAGAATATTTTCAGTCGTTATTTGATCATGCTGTTTGCCTACATCGGGGGCGCGGGTGTGGGAGCCAGCGTTGGGGTAGTGACGGGAATCATTCTCTCCATGGCCAACCTCGGTGCTGTCCCGCAAATCGGAATGTTGGCGTTCTCCGGGATGCTGGGAGGATTGCTGAAAGACGCAAAAAAACTCGGTGTCAGTACCGGCTTCCTTTTAGGTACGGCAATTCTGGCAGTCTATGTGAAAGAACTTCCGCAAATGATGACGGCGCTTGCGGAAACATTGGCTTCGATCCTGCTTCTGTTGGTGACTCCGAAAGTGTTGACCGAACAAGTTTCCCGGTATGTGCCCGGTACCCATCAGCATTATTTGTCACAACAAGACTATGCGCGACGGATTCGGGAATTGATGGCGGGGCGCATTCGCGAGGTCTCCAATGTATTTCAGGAACTGTCCCGCTCGTTTTCGCAATTGGCGGCAATGGGTCAGCAAAACCGTGATGAGGCATTGAACACAACAATCGATGTGGTGACGAAACAGGTATGTTCCGTTTGCTTCAAACAGGAACAGTGTTGGGATAAGGACTTTTACCAAACGTATCATGCGTTTCGCGACACAATTGAAATTATTGACGCAGAAGGCGTTATAGTGAAGGAGAAACTTCCGTCCGAATTGCAAAAAAAATGCGTGCGTACCGAGCAGGTGATTCCGGTCCTGCACCAAGCTGTGGATGTGATCAAACGTGATATGCAGTGGCAATTGCGACTGCAAGAAAGTCGTGACCTGGTGGGGGCGCAACTGCAGGGCGTTTCCGGAATTATGGCCGAATTGTCGGGTGAGTTGCGAAACGAGAATCATCTGTCGGCTGATCATGAGGAACATATTATCGCTTCTTTGGAACAACTGGGTCTGTCCATTCGATCGGTTGACATTATTTCGCTGGATGAAGGGAAAGTGGAAATTGAAGTCACGCAAACGGCTGCTGCCGATTTGAACGAATGCGAAAAACTGATTGCGCCCCTGTTAGCGGAAATTGTCGGGGAAAACATTACCGTGGCCGAAAAACACACTTTGGAAGATGGCTATTTAACCGCGTCGTTCCGTTCTGCCAAAGTCTATGATGTGCAGACTGCCGTAACATCCGCCGCAAAAGACGGGAAAATCCTAAGCGGGGATTCCTTTACGACATTGGATGTCGGAAACGGAAAATTTGCCGTGGCGGTTTCCGACGGGATGGGGAACGGGGAACGGGCGATGCAGGAATCCAGTTCCGCCATTCGGTTGCTGCAGCAGTTGCTGAAAGCGGGGTTTGCTGAGCAGTTGGCAATTAAGACCGTCAATTCGGTGTTGTTGCTGCGCTCGAAAGAAGAGATTTTCACTACCCTGGATTTGGCGCTGATCGATCAGTTTAACGCACGTACGGAATTTTTGAAGATCGGTTCTGTTCCTTCTTTCATCAAGCGGGGGCGGGAAGTGATCTCGATACAAGGCGAGAACGTGCCGATCGGGATTTTGCAGGACATTGACATCCAAACTGTGGAAGCGGATCTGAAAGAAGGGGATCTGCTGATCTTGATGTCAGACGGAATCTATGATTCACCCAAACATGTGTTTGATAAAGAAGACTGGCTGAAAAAACAAATTGCCAGATTCGCTACAACAGATCCGCAAGAGATTGCCGATATGCTGGTGGAATTGGCAGTGCGAATCAACCACGGGAAAATTATTGACGATATGACGGTGCTGGTGGCAAGGATTGAGAAATATCAACCGGAATGGGCGACCATCAAATTGCCCGGAATGAAACGAATCAAACAGAAAAAGGAGGCGTCCATGAATCCGGTGCAAATCGAGACTTGAAGTTTTGGGCAAGTTTATGAGTTTATTTCCCCGGACATACTGGTAGACAGTATGGACGAGGAGTGAGAGATGAATGTGGGAACAAGTAACTTTGAAACAGATTCTCTTGATTACGGACGGGTGCTCAAATATGGGGGCCGATCCGGTTGAAGCGGCGAAAAAGGCACAGGAGTACGGAATAGCGGTCAACGTTATCGGGATTGTGGACAGTGGTACATTAGGGAACAAAGGGATGCAGGAAGTGCAGAAAATCGCAACAGAGGGCGGCGGCATGCACCGGATCAGCGAAATGCGGCAATTGGCACATACGATGCAAATGATGACCCGCTACACGATGCAAATGACGATCCAGCAGGCGGTCAATCGGGAGTTGCAAAACATTGTAGGAAAAGAGATGCACGACCTTTCTCCGGACAAACGCATGGAAGTGGCGCATATGATTGACAGGGCGGGGGAAGAGGCGGAACTCCGCCTTGTCTTGTTGCTTGACGTGTCGGCAAGCATGCGGGACAAATTGCCGCAAGTGCGGGAAGCGGTTCATGATCTGGAAATCGGAATCCAGGCACGAAAAGGCGGGCATCAGGTGGCGGTCATGATCTATCCGGATCGTGGTCAATCAGCAAAAATCTTGGCGGACTTCAACGAAAAACAGAGACTTTCTTCCATCAGCAGCGAATTGGCGGCTGCTGGGGGCACCCCCACCGGCCCAGCCCTTTATCAGGCGATTCAGATGTTTGGCCGCGAAGGGGAGAAGGATTATGGCGACGCCAAGAGTTACGTGGTTTGAACCAAAGAATCGCTTGATGAAGTTGATGCCCGGACAATCGATTCAAGGCAGATGGAACAGGAGATCCTACCGGATCATTCGTCCGTTGGGAGCCGGTGCGATCGGAACGGTGTACCTTGTGCAGGAAGGAGATCGGAAATATGCCTTAAAAATCTCCCCGGACGCACAAGGAATCGCGCTGGAATACAGGGTTTTGCATAGTCTGCAAAGACAAATGCCCCATACAACGTCTGAAAAGGTCCATGGCAGGCGCCTTGGGCCTTTTGTTTCGGAGATGGACGACGTTTCCTTGGAAAATAGAGGGCTTGCCTTTTTCTACACGATGGAATATGTCGAGGGAACTCCGGTTGAACTGTTTGTGCGCGGCAAAGGGATTACTTCCGTTCGGCGAATCGCCGTGCAATTGTTGGAGTTCCTCAAGCAGCTGCATGTCTTGGGGTACGCGTTCGGCGACCTGAAAGCGGATAATGTGCTGATCAATTCGGGATCCGGGCATCTCCGGTTGATTGATTTTGGCGGATTGACCCGATTTGGAGAGGGCGTTCGGCAATATACGGAATGGAACGACAGAGGTTACTGGCACAATGGAACACGCCGTGCCGATTGTCGATACGATCTGTTTGCGGCTGCGATGCTGCTTGCCCAGTTGCTGAATCCGTATGTCAAACGTTTAGATTGGAAGAATCGTGATCTGGAACAAATCAAAAAAATCTTATCGTCCAAGAAAGAGACACGAATCTGGCTGCCGGTGCTGGAAAAAGCATGGGCAGGCGGTTTTGACAGCGCGGAACAGATGCAGAGCGCCGTACTGTCGTTGCAACTGCCGAAAGGTGAAAAAAATAAGACGGAGAAAATTCAAACCATTCGCAGAACGATTGATCGGGAATTGTCCAGAGACTGGGATTGGACACACTGGACGGTCATTGGCATGATGGGAATATGTTTGACCGTAATGCTGCATGTACTTATGGTACAATAAAAGAATGAATACGCACAGCCACCTTCTTCAAACAGTAAAAATAAGCCTGAAAGCGGGCGCCCTGATGCTTAAGAACGGAGCTGAAACGGCCAGGGTCGAAGAGACGATTGAGCGAATCGGACTGGCGAGCGGCATGAAATCCGTATACAGTTTCGTGACTCCAACCGGGATCATTGTTACGATCGCGTCGAATGAAGGACAGGAGACTCGAATTTACCGAATGAACGATGGCTTGACGATTGACCTGACTAAGGTTGCGAAGATCAATCACCTGTCCCGGCAGTATGAACGCGGTCAAATCTCAATGCGAGAAATGGAGGAAATGCTGCGTAATATCGAACAAGCCAAGCCGGAATATCCGGCGTGGCTGAGGCAACTGAGTGCTGCTGTATCAGGCGGCGGATTTACAATCATGTTTGCAGGTGCCTGGGGTGATTTTCTGCCCGGTTCTCTCTGTGCAGGGCTGTCCAATTATTTGATGGAAGTGCTGGATCGCCGCATGCCCCGATTTTTGGCGGTGTTCTTTGCTGCGTTTGCAGGTACCCTATTAGCGGCCATACTTGTACGGTTAGGCTTGGGAATGAATTTTTACCAAATCAGCCTTGGAGCGCTAATTCCATTGGTGCCCGGTTTGGCGATAACCAATTCGGTTCGTGATCTGATGGCCAACGACTTGTTGTCAGGGGTTGCCCGTTCGGCTGAAGCTTTTCTAACTGCTTTTGCCATTGCGGTGGCCGTGGCGGTTGTGTTTGTGCTCCGGATTGGGGGCTTGATGCAATGATACGGCTGCTGATGGGATTTGTTGCGACGGTTGCATTCGCCATTATCTACAATGTCCCGAAACGTGCTTTATTGTCCGCAGGATTGGTGGGAACAGGCGCATTGACGATCCGGTTGGGGGCGGAGTATTTCGAATTCAGCCCGGTTGCCGGTGCTTTCTTCGGAGCTCTGTTTGTTTCTGCTGTCAGTGAAGTGTTGGCCAGAGCCCAGAAACTTCCGGGTACGGTATATATTGTATCCGGTATTTTGATGCTTGTTCCCGGCATGAGTTCACTCCATGCCATGCGGGCTTTTGTGGCGGGGGACTATTGGCAGGGAATTTCATATGCGACGGAAACTTTTTTGATCGCGGGAGCTGTCGCTGCCGGACTGGTGTTGGCTGGTGCCTTGGTTCGCATGGACAGGAGGAAACAACGTGCGGTTCAAAGTCAAGCGGACGATTGAACAATACCGTTTATTGGAATATGGGGAGCGGATTCTTGTCGGTGTTTCCGGTGGGGTCGACTCCATTGCGCTGTTGTCAATATTAAAATCGTTGGCGACGGATTATCATTGGGAACTGCATGTGGCCCACGTGGAACATGGATTCCGCGGTGAAGATTCGTTGGCGGACGCGGAATTTGTGCGTAATTTTTCAGAAATGATCGAGGTCCCCTTTCACCTGGGGCAACCCCGTGTGAAACAATATGCGGAGGAAAAAAAACTCTCCAAACAGGTCGCGGCCCGCGAACTGCGGTATCGTTTCTTTGCGGAAACAGCTAAGGAAATCGAGGCAAACAAGTTGGTCCTCGCGCATCATGCCGATGATCAGGCGGAAACGGTTTTGATGCGTATTTTGCGTGGAACATCTGTATCAGGACTGGCTGGCATCCCTTTGCGACGGCAAGAAAACGGATTTGAAATCGTCAGGCCGTTGCTGTTTGTCTGGCGAAATGAAATCGAAGATTTTTGCAAACAAGAAAATTTGTCTTACCGGACGGACTTAAGCAATGCATTAACCGATTATTTGCGTAATAAGATACGATTACAACTGATCCCTTTGCTCGAGGAAGCGTACAATGAAAGTGTGAAGAGGGCACTGGTGCAATTGGGGCAGATTGCCGGTGATGAAGATGCATTACTGGATCAAATGGCTAAAGAGAGATTGAATCAGATCATGGTCGCCCAGTCGAACGACGTAATAACGTTGGATACTGAGCAATTGCTGACAGCCCCTCTTGCTTTACAACGTCGTGTAATTAAACTAATATTATATTATCTGTGCGGACATACCAATGAATGGGAAGCAAAGCATATTGAGCAGGTGCTTGCGGTTTCCGGGCATACTCGACCTTCAGTTGAGATTCATCTGCCAAATGAAATGACCGCTTGGAGAGAATATCGACTTATACATATTGGGAGGAAACGGAAGCCGAACGCGGATTCCGAGGTTTCGGCGACAAAACTTTTTATTCCGGATTGGCCGTCAGATTGGGCGGATTCTTATCTGGCTTTCGAGATCCCGGAATTTGGTCTGAGAGGATCAATGGAACTGTCGGAAACCTCAATAATTCCCGTAAATCCTTGGGAAGCCGTATTCGATTACAATCTGGTGCGCGGAAAGCAATTTCACATTCGTGCCCGTTTCCCCGGGGATTCAATGCGTCCGGTCGGAATGAATGGAAGTAAAAAACTGAAAGAGATTTTTATTGATTCACGAATTCCTGTTGCGAGTCGGGATCGGTGGCCGATTTGGATCCTCGATGAACAGATTGCTTGGGTGACGGGCATTCGCCGGGGGCAAGTGGCAACCGTCGGAACCAATACCCGACAAATCCTTCGCATCCGTATCGAACAGATATTGTTCAACGGTGAAATGAATTCATACAGGGGGTAACTATCGGAATGCACAATGACGTGAAGGAAATTCTGTTCACCGAAGAACAGATCCAAGAGCGGATCAGGTTATTGGGAGGGCAGCTTTCGCGGGATTATGCGGAGGAAAATCCGCTGGTTATTTGTGTCCTCAAAGGAGCCGTGCTGTTTATGGCGGATCTGGTCAAGAACATGGATATTCCTCTGGAAATGGACTTTATGGCAATTTCCAGTTACGGTGTATCCACACAATCGTCTGGCGTTGTGCGAATTCTAAAAGATTTGGAAATCAGTTTGGAAGGTCGCCATGTCCTAATTGTGGAAGATATAGTCGACACGGGACTCACTCTTTCTTATTTAAGGGATTCCCTGCTTCGCCGCAATTCCGCGTCAGTCAAAATCGTGACCTTATTTGATAAGCCGAGCGGTCGTAAAATTGAGATCGTTCCGGATTACAGCGGTTTTGAAGTTCCCAATGAATTTCTTGTGGGATACGGCCTTGATTACGCGGAAAGATACCGCAATTTGCCGTATGTCGGAATTTTAAAGCCTGAAGTCTACAGTTGAAATCACATCAAGGTCGTGAATGTATTTCGTTTTGCGTTCAGACCGGGAGGAGGTAAGGGATGAACAAGGTTTTCCGGAATCTGGGATTTTACTTGATGATCTTCCTCATCATTGTGGGGATTGTAAGTTTTATTACCGGACAAAACGCCGAAACCAAAGAAGTGCCCATTAATGAAGTCATGCAGGAACTGAAGGCTGGAAACGTGAAGAGCCTGGATGTGACTCCTGACGGTTTGACGTTGCGCTTGAACGTAACGATGAAAGATGATTCAAAAGTAACGTCTCGCGCCATCATCAGCGAGGTCATTTCGCAAGAATTGCTTGCAACGCAAGCCAAAGTAAAAATTAACGAGCCCCCTCGCGATTCGGTTTGGATTACGTTTTTAACGGGCATATTGCCGTTCGTCATTATGTTCATCCTGTTTTTCTTCTTCCTCAATCAGGCACAAGGCGGCGGTTCGAAGGTCATGAACTTCGGGAAGAGCCGCGCGAAGCTTTATACGGAAGAAAAGAAAAAAGTCACATTTAACGATGTGGCAGGTGCGGATGAAGAAAAGAACGAATTGATTGAAATCGTTGAGTTTTTGAAAGACCCGCGCAAATTTTCGACACTGGGTGCGCGTATTCCCAAGGGTGTATTGCTCGTCGGCCCGCCGGGTACCGGTAAAACCTTGTTGGCACGTGCGGTTGCCGGTGAAGCGGGAGTGCCGTTTTTCTCGATTTCCGGTTCCGACTTCGTAGAAATGTTCGTCGGGGTTGGTGCATCCCGGGTACGCGACCTGTTTGAACAAGCCAAAAAGAATTCACCCTGCATTATTTTTATCGACGAAATCGATGCTGTTGGCCGACATCGTGGAGCAGGTCTCGGCGGTGGGCATGATGAAAGGGAACAAACCCTTAACCAATTATTGGTGGAGATGGACGGATTTGGGGCTAATGAAGGAATCATCATTGTCGCCGCAACCAACCGACCTGACATACTTGATCCGGCTTTGCTGCGTCCCGGCCGCTTTGACCGTCAGATCACGGTTGACCGTCCGGATGTAAAAGGCCGCAAGGAAATCTTGCTGGTACACGCTCGCAACAAGCCGCTTTCCGGCAACATTGATATGGACAGCATTGCCAAAATGACGCCTGGCTTTACCGGTGCGGACTTGGAAAATCTGTTAAACGAAGCTGCACTTTTGGCAGCGCGGCGCGACAAAAAAGAAATTGAAATGCCCGAAATTGACGAAGCCATTGATCGTGTGATTGCCGGGCCGGAAAAGAGATCCCGTGTCGTTTCCGACAAGGAACGCCGTTTGGTCGCCTATCATGAAGCAGGTCATGCGGTTGTCGGTTATTTCCTGGAGGGAGCCGACGAAGTCCACAAGGTAACGATTATTCCGCGGGGGATGGCGGGGGGATACACCGTCATGCTGCCGAAAGAAGATCGTTGGTTCGCGACAAAAGGCGAAATGCTGGATAAAGTCTGTGGATTGCTTGGCGGACGTGTGGCGGAACAATTGGTGCTGGGCGAGATTTCTACGGGCGCACACAATGACTTGGAACGTGCAACCTCGGTCATCCGTCGGATGATCACTGAGTTTGGAATGAGCGATAAATTGGGTCCGTTACAATTTGGGCACCGCCAAGGGCAGCCGTTTCTGGGTCGTGACTTCTCTTCCGAACAAAATTACAGCGATGCCATTGCTTATGAAATTGACAAAGAAATGCGCGAGATGATCGATTACTCCTACAAACGGACGGAAGAGGTTCTGACAGCACACCGGGACAAGTTGGAATTGCTTGCGCAAACGCTGCTGGAAAAGGAAACCATCGACAAAGCACAAATCGAACGGTTAATGCAGCAGGATAACGGTGCTGCGGAGCAACAGGAAAATCAAGTGAAAAAAGAGGAAGAAACGCAAGAATAACGAATTTCTCTTTGGAAGAAAAAAGCACCCGGGGAATCCGGGTGCTTTTCTAAAACTAAGCAGGCGTTGGCCTGTGCAAGAGGTGCCGATCATATGAAGCTGGATCTTCGTGCAATCAAGCCTGCCGTCTTTCGTGCCTTGGAAGAGGACATCGGATTCGCTGACATCACAACCAGCAGTATTGTCCCCGGCGAGCAGACTGGAAAAGGAGTCCTGTTCTTTAAAGAACCGGGAATTCTTGCAGGTTTGCAGGTGGCGGAACTGGTGTTTGTGACATTGGATCCTTCTCTGAAAACGATCCCGCGGGCCAAGGACGGTGAAGCAGTGGCTGCCGGACAAGCTGTATTGGAAGTGGAGGGATCGCTGCAATCGATTCTGACAGCGGAACGCGTAGCGCTTAACTTTCTTCAGCGGATGTCGGGAATTGCTACCCGTACGGCCCGGTTTGTCGAATTGGTTCGCTATTACAACGCGAAAATTTCGGACACAAGAAAAACAACACCCGGAATGCGTCCGTTGGAAAAGTATGCGATTACGGTTGGCGGGGGACGCAACCATCGATTTGGCCTGTTCGATGCGGTTGTCATCAAAGACAACCATATCCGGATTGCAGGCGGCATCAAAGAAGCGATCATGAAGGCCAGACACCAGATCCCTCATACCACGAAAGTGGAAGTGGAAGTCAATTCGATGGAGCGGATCGAAGAAGCATTGGAAGTGAAGGCAGACATCATTCTGCTTGACAACATGAGCCCGGAAGCGATTCGTGAAGCGGTGGATTTGATTGCAGGCCGGGCGATTACCGAAGTGTCGGGCGATGTTACGGAAGAAACGATTGTCGATTATGCAAAAACGGGTGTCGATTATATAACAGTCGGTGCTTTGACTTCTGCTGCGAGATGGTTGGATATTTCGTTGGAATTGCAGACTGGGGATCAACAATGAAGGTGATCGGCTGCAGGGGGAATTCAAATGATTTTTGTGATTGACGTTGGAAACACAAATATTGTGATGGGGGTCTATGACGGAGATCGGCTGCTGCAGCATTGGCGGATCGCGACCGTTCGTGAGCGGACGGAAGACGAGTTGGGCATCATCGTCAAGAACCTGTTTCATGATCGCGGCATTCAAGAAAACGAAGTCCATGGAATCATCATTTCGTCCGTGGTGCCGCCGTTAATGTTTGCATTGGAACGAATGTGCGACAAATACTTCGGATTGAAACCGCTTGTTGTCGGACCTGGGATCAAAACCGGCCTGAACATTCAAATGGAAAATCCCCGGGAAGTCGGAGCCGACCGAATTGTGAACGCTGTGGCAGGGCTTGAAATGTATGGCCCGCCGTTGATTATTGTCGATTTTGGAACAGCTACGACCTTTTGTGTTCTCAACGAAAAAGGACAATATTTGGGAGGACCGATTGCCCCGGGAATTGGCATTTCCACCGAGGCATTATTTCAACGGGCTGCCAAGCTGCCGCGCATCGAATTGGTCAGACCGCCATTGGTGGTTGGAAGAAACACGGTCAGCAACATTCAATCGGGTGTCTACTACGGATTTATCGGCCAGGTGGACGGCATTGTAAAACGCATCAAACAAGATATGGGGCTGCCGTTTAAAGTGATCGCGACGGGTGGTTTCGCCAAGTTGATCGCGGCTGACTCCTACACGATCGAAGAGGTCGACCCGTTCCTGACATTAAAAGGATTGCGGCTGATTTGGGAGAAGAACCAGCAAACAAGCTGAGAATAGCTGACTCAGCACCGTCACGAAAAGATAAGTGGATGGAAAACGATTCAGTCCCCGTTCTCATTTGGATCCAGGGGGTTGTCCTGGTTTTGCAGCAAGCGGGCACGGGTTACGGCCCGCTCTCCGAATTTGTCTTTGATTTGATCAATCGCACGCAGCAGCTTTACCGATTTGTCCGGCTCGACATCAAACAGGGAGATTTGTTGCCGCCCGCTTTCAGGCAGTAATGTACTTGCAGAAAGACCGATCAAACGTACTTTATCATTTGTCTTAAGAGCGCATTTTTGGAGCAGGAGTTGACTCAATCGATAGATTGCAGAGTCGTTTTGCGTCGCCTCAGCCAATGTATGGCTGCGCGTAATCGTATGAAAAGAAGGATATCGCAATTTCAGGGTGAAGGTTTTCGCTTCCAGTTTCCGTTGGCGAAGCTCCCGTGCGATTGTTTCCGACTGTGATAACAGGGTCGTGTGAAGAAACTCAAGGTTTCCCACATCCTCGGCAAAAGTAACTTCCTGACCGATTGATTTCCGCTCGTGATAGGGTTCAACAGGTCGCGGGTCCACACCGTTCGCCAACAGATAGATATGATCGGCCAAGCTTCCCGTAAACCGGCGTATGATTTGTAAATCCATGCGGGCTGCATCGCCGATCGTTTTAATTCCCAGGCGTTCCAGTTGAAGGGCCGCTTTTTTACCGACTCCCCACAGTTTTGAAATGGGAAGGGGATGAACGACAGAGTGCAGCTGCTCCCGGCCTAAGACGGTCAATCCGTCCGGCTTGTTCATGTCAGAACCCATTTTCGCAAGGAATTTGCAATAGGAAAGACCAATGGATGCGGTCAAACCGACTTCGCTCTCGATCTCCCTTTTGATGGCACGTGCGATTTCCAAAGGGGAACCGAACAGTTTTTCGCTGCCGCTCAAGTCTAGAAAAGCTTCATCGAGAGATAATCCTTCGACGAGCGGCGTATACTTATAAAAAATTTGAAAAATATGGCGGGACGTTTCCCGGTATTTGGCAGCGTTAACAGGCAAAAAAACGGCGTGGGGACAACGTCGTTTGGCTTCCGTCATAGGCATGGCAGAGTGGACTCCGTATTTGCGCGCTTCGTAGGATGCAGTCGAAACAACCCCGCGGGCATCGGCAGACCCTCCGACGATCACCGGTTTTCCTCGTAAAGCCGGATGATCCCGCTGCTCGATCGCGGCAAAAAAAGCATCCATATCGACATGCAGAATGGTACGGTCAGCAATGGTCATGTTCGTCCCTCCGCATTCAGTATAACAAAAGAAACATGAATTGCGGTCCCGTTCCTCATGGTTAAAGTGTTGACAATGATAATCCTTCTCAATTATACTTGTGTGGAGAATCTTATTTGTCAATAACCACCTTCTTTAACACCTTCCTCATTGGACCTGATAAGGTCCATTTTTTCTTTATACTTGTTAGAATTTATAAGTTTTCAGGGTAACAAGTATAAGGACAACAAGGG